>JANMVA010000683.1:0-2429 GCA_031392195.1 Saprospiraceae bacterium
GAATCCGGGGGTTTTTGCATACAGACTCGTTGCTGTGCATAACGATGGAAGCTCGGCGTTCAGGTACGGGGATGTGACCCTATTGAGGTAGTCATTGCTCAGGCACGGATTTTTGTATCGTACCTACGGCACGAGGTTTTGTTTTCTACGATGCGCGACGGTTACCAACCTTATGCCCCGATGGGGCAGTAATATTTTTACATATGATGCAATCGATAGATGATTAATAATTCTCCAACAATTATTATGTTAAATGAGATAGGGCAACGCAACAATTTAACCCTCGAATTTATAAATCCATGGGTAGCATCTCCACGGCCCCATCGGGGCCTAAGGTCGGTAGCATCAGAGATGCGACAATCAAAAACTCGTGCCGTAGGTACGATACAAAAATCCGTGTCGAATGATTAACCTCTTCATAGTTGTAAATCATAAAAAAACCGCATAAATTTTTCAAGGCCTGAAAGGCCGCAAGCTCATAACCGTGGGCGAAGCCCTCGGAGAGAAAAGAAGGCGTCAGCCCCATCATCCCCTGAGCGCAGCGATGGGGAAGTCGGCGTAGCCGGAAAAAAAGGAAAGAGCACTGATTCATACCTGCAGCCTATAAGCTGCTTTCCATTGATTGCAAAATGAAACAGATTTCGAATATGGGTTTTAAGCTTGGAAGCTTAAAACAGCGATTGAGGAAGATAGAAAATTGAAACAGCTTTGCACGATTAATGAGCTTTTCAAAACAGACAAAATTGTTACTGGCGGGGCTTGCCCCCGCCTATGTAAATACCAACTTGCCCCCGCCTAGGTAAATATTAAAGCGGAACACCACACTGGGAAATCTTAATCATTCTCACGTTCTCACGTTTCTCACGCGTCTCACGTTCTATCCATAGCCAGCTCTTCAGATATCTTGCGGATATCGAGACCGTCAAATCTACCGGAACTCATCCACAACAACACATTTTTATCTTGCAATGGAATGCTTTTCACAAGCTGTTCCAATTCCTCAGCCGAAGTGGCGATCATGAGATTTTCTTCATTGAAAAAAGAAGCCAGCATTTCTTTCGACAGATCGGGCAGCTTTTTGATCATCAATGTATGCGGACTGTAATAAAGAATTTTCTTATCCGCTTCTTTCATTGCGTCCTTGTATTGCGGGAGGAATTCAGGATTTAACGAACTAAAGGTGTGCAATTCAAGAATCGCTGTGATGTGGACGTCTTTGTGTTTTTCCCTGACTGCATTGACTGTTGCTTTAGCTTTTGAAGGGGCATGTGCAAAATCGAGATAAGAAATCAGATTTGGACTTTTGTGTATCAGCTGCAAGCGTTTATTCGCACCTTCAAAATTCCCGATCGCTTTATAAAAGGAATTTTCATCAACACCCAGTTTTTGCGTGACATATTTCGCAGCCGCCAGGTTTTGCATATTGTGAATTCCGAATATCTGCAAAGGATGATATTCCCCTTTTTCATCTTTCAATGAAACAACGCCATCCTGAATCTCATACGGATGAATGCTATAAGCAATGACTTCAGCTTTTGGCTTGACTTCTTCAACCAATCTGACAAGGTCTGCATCATCCTTACAATAAATCAAAACATCAGTTGGTCCAAGTGAAGCTATCAGTTGCCTGAAAGGTTCGATGTATGACTTATAGGTGGGAAATACATTCATGTGATCCCAGGCGATCCCGGTGATCACCGTGATCTGAGGTCGATAGTGTAGAAACTTAGGCCTGGAATCGTCCGGACTACTGAGGTATTCATCTCCCTCGAGAATAATGATCTCTGCATCTGAAATGGAGACCGGCTCCAGGTGACCGATCGTGGCTCCGATCATCCGGTCTGCATTTTTGCCGGACTGGTCCAGAACATGAGCGATCATTCCGGACGTGGTGGTTTTACCATGGCTTCCGGCAACCACAACCCGGATCTTGTTTTCGGAGAGATGAAAGATGAATTCGGGGAAGGACTGGATTTTAAGACCTAGTTCCTTGGCGTGGACCAATTCGGGGTTATCCTTCCTGGCATGCATGCCCAGAACGACCAGATCGATGTCGGAATTGAGGGTATCTGGTTGCCATCCCGACACTGTGGGAAGCAGGCCGTTTTTAGCCAATCTGCTGCGGCTAGGCTCGTAAATCTCATCGTCAGAGCCCGAAACAATATGGCCCCTGTTTTGCATGACTATGGCTAAGCTGTGCATGATACTCCCCCCAATGGCAATGAAATGGATGCGCTTCTTCAACAATTTTGGCCTTTTCGGTTAACTTTTTGCTATTTAAACGGTTCAAATAAAATAATTTTGCCCCTAACTCCATTATAAAACAGTAACCGGCACACATTCCGGAACAAATTAAAGATTGAATACCATGAAACTATCTTCTTTTAAGTCCATACTCACTGCCCTTGGATTTGTTGCATGCCTGGCTA
>JANMVA010000689.1:0-2638 GCA_031392195.1 Saprospiraceae bacterium
CACCCAGATAGCCCAATTGCGCGAAGTGGAAATTTTCTGTTCTTCGAGATTCAGAAATTGATTTGCTGGGACATTAACGGGAAGATTGAAGTTACCTTCTGCTTTGAGGATTGCGGGAAAGATCAGGCAATGAAAAACGATATTGTCTTTTCCAATAAAATGGATCAAGGATGATTCGGGATCCTGCCAGTAAGATTTCCAGTCTTTACCATTGTCTGCAGCCCATTGCTTTGTTGCGGACACATAACCAATCGGTGCATCCATCCATACATAGAGCTTCTTTCCTTTCGAGCCTTCGATCTCCTGTGGCACATCAACACCCCATTCGAGATCACGGGTCATCGCGCGTGGCTGCAACCCGGTATCGAGCCATGATTTGCATTGCCCAATGACATGTGTTTTCCAATCCGAGGGATCGTGATGTTCTTTGCCATCCAGTAGACCGGATTCGACATAGGTTCTCAACCAGGATTCATATTTGTCTAATGGCAAATACCAATGCTTGGTCTTTTTGCGAATTGGCTTTGTATTGGTCAATGTCGACAAAGGATCTATCAGATCTAAAGGACTGAGAGAAGAGCCACATTTCTCACATTGATCACCGTATGCATCCGGATTTTGACAATTCGGACATGTTCCTTTTATATAACGGTCAGCTAAAAACTTCCCTGCTTGCTCGTCGAAATATTGTTCTGATTCTTCTTCAACAAACTGGCCTTGCTGATAGAGTGACCTGAAAAAATCCTGGGAGGTCTCGTGATGTAATGCCGAAGAGGTCCGGTGATAGATGTCAAAAGATATTCCGGCTTTTTGAAACGTATCCAGAAAAAGCGCGTGATATTTATCAATGATCTCCTGCGGAGTCGTGTTGTCCTTAAAAGCTTTGATCGTGATGGCTGCACCGTGTTCGTCTGATCCACAGATGAATGCGACATCGTTGTCCAACAATCGGAGCATGCGGACATAGATATCAGCCGGCAGGTATGCGCCGGTGAGATGGCCTATGTGAAGCGGTCCATTGGCATATGGCAATGCTGAAGTGACGAGATAGCGCTTGGGGGGCTGGATCATAATTTGTAAAGTCGAAGGCAAATTTAGGAATATTCGGGGATGCGGGGCAAATGATCATTGGTTATCTTGTGGAAAATGCTTTTACCCTGAATTCTTATTTTGAGGTAAATTACTTTTCCAAATAAAAATTTATACTCACTTTATCATTATTGTCAAACTTATATACCCATGCTTAAAATAATTCTCATCCTCGGATTTTGGTCTTCCTTGCCAATTACAAGTAATGCTCAGACGATCAATTACAAAAATAATACTGACATAATCCATCAAAAGGACACGACCATTACTCATCATGTTGGGGATGTTCAGGTCATTCACACGGATGGATGGTATGTGATTGAATATTATATTAAACTTCGAAACAAGGCCACCCTTCTAAGAGGAAAAGTTGGATCTAATAAAACTTTTGACAAAGCCGGCTACACATGGGAAACAGGAAGAAAGGTGGCTGTCAGACTATATAATACGGAAACTGATGATGCTTTCGAACTAAAACTATTTGGCGATGGAAATACATCAGGAATGCAAATAGAGGACAGTCAGATTGAGAAACTGAATGCTAAACCTGGGGGTAAAACATAATCGAATTACTTCGATTTTCTTCCATGTTTCAATTTATTGATCTGATCATATCTGAAACATGTCATAATATGATCGTTATACATCCCTACCGCCTGCATGAAGGCGTAAACAATTGTCGATCCCACGAAAGTGAAACCTCTTTTCTTCAGGTCTTTGCTGAGTGCATCGCTTTCCGGAGAAGTGGCCCGAAAATCGGCAGATGATTTATTCTTCCCAGTGATCGGTTTTCCTTCTACGAAAGACCACAGGTGTTCGCTGAAATCAATGCCCTGTTGTTGCATATCGAGGAATGCTTTCGCATTTGTCCTTGCACTAAATACTTTGAGCCTGTTGCGGATGATGCGGTCGTCCAAGAGAATCTTCTCCAGCTTCTTGTCCGTGTATCGTGCAATCTTATCGGGATCGAGGTTGTCAAATACAGCCAGATATCCCGGTTGCCTTCTAAGGATTGTGATCCAGCTTAAGCCTGCCTGTGCACCATCGAGGATTAATTTTCCAAACAGGGCTTTACTATCGTATTCCGGTACGCCCCAGACGTTATCGTGATAGTGGATGTATGTTTCATCCTGGCCGCACCATTGACAGCGGACGATTTCTTTTGTTTTGCTCATTGCATGATTTGTTGAAATGCAAAAATGTGAAAACATAATGGATCTTAGGTATTCATTTCAAATCGACCTATGCCATCCCATGTTCCCGCAAAATTAATTGAGTGATTTGGTGATGGAGTGATTTGGTGATGGAGTAATGGAGAATGGGGTTTTTCTATTATCACAACATCGGGATATCAATCCAGATTTTCGGTCTATAATCCATATTTATTCTGGCTCTAACGTCAGGCTCTACTATGGTTATTAGAGTGGATTTCATACAACATGAGGACATTAAAAGCGGGTTGATTATCCGTTAGCTTACGTTTACTTACGTAAGTAAACTGCACGTATATGCCTTATATACTAATTTGGTTTTCACATTTTTGCATTTC
>JANMVA010000693.1:0-4939 GCA_031392195.1 Saprospiraceae bacterium
ATGGGAAAAACAAAAGAAGTTTAGTGTGCGAAGTTTACGCTCTTCTCCGGGTAAAAAAAAAGCATGTCGCAACGCAGCGAGGATCCCGCCTTTGCTTTAGTAATGTTGCGGGAGCACGCATAGAGCACAGGGGAAATAAAAATTGTATTGTGCGAGGTTTGCGCTCCACTCGAGTCACTAAATTAATTGTGATGTGTGTGGGAAATGCCACCGCCTTGGTGTAAACAAGGACCATAGTGAAAAATATCAGCGAAAATCAGCGAAATCAGCGGCTAACAAGCAGGCAAAGCCATTTAGATCTGGATGATATTGCCCTTCTAAGGTAAATTCAAAATATACGTAACAATATTTTTAGGGCTAATATGTAATCAACTGAATACTTACATGTTGGTTTAAAAAGCCGTTTTTAAACGTTTGCTAACGACTTCAACATTTCATCATTGGTAAATTCAAAATATACGTAACAATTTTACTAATCCTAATATGTAAACTGTTGATTTGTCTCTATCTATCTCTCACAGCCGTTCGCAAACGTTTGTACAACGAATAAACCGCACAGAGGTTTCGACTAACGCTCAACCACCGGGTATTTTAATTAAGGATTTTAAGTCGCAGAGCTTAAGTCGAAACGAACCTCTCATCTCTGTTGTCATATTCTAATCTGCTGGTCGTTGACCGTTAATCGAAACAATCCGCTCATCTCTGTAGTCATATTTTAATCCGCGGGTCGTTGAGCGTTAGCCGAAACGACCCCCAGATATTCAATCACCTCCTCCACCGACATCTCCTTTTGCTCTCCGCTATTTAAATCCTTCAGCGCGATCGTCCCCTTCTCCATTTCACTTTCACCAATAATGCCTGCAAACTTGCATCCGATATCCGATGCATACTTCAATTGCTTCTTCAGCTTCCCGGATTCCGGATATAGATCAGCTGCAATACCCGCTCTTCTAATTTTTGTCACACATTTAAAAGCATAAAGATGTGATGCATCATCAAAAGCAGCAAGAACGATCACTGGACCAGCCTGAACATTGGCAGGAAAAAGTTTCTTCGCTTCCAACACATCATAAATACGCTCAGCACCGAAAGAAATACCAACACCGGGAACATCCGGCCAACCAAACACACCGGTGAGATTATCATAACGTCCACCACCACCAAGACTCCCCATATCCGCATCGATTCCATTGACCTCGAAAATACATCCCGTATAATATCCCAGTCCGCGCGCTAATGTGATATCAAATTCAACTTTGTTTTTTAATGATAACCCTTCCAAAAAACTAAAAACTTTTTCCAGTTCAGAGACACTGCTTTGTTTACCTTCTTTGTCCTGGAAAAAACTTCGAAGAGCGCTTATTTCTTTTTGTTTCAAAAACCCAAATATGATCTCTTGTGCAGTCTCCGGGATATTGCGCTCAGTCATTTCCTTCCGGACACCTGCTTCACCCATTTTATCAAGCTTGTCAATAGCCATTGTCATCTCAATCCATCTATCCCCTATTCCTGCATGCTCTGCGATGCCGGATAACAACTGCCGATGATTGATCCTGATCACAACCGGAATACCTAACGCTGCGAAAACATCATCATAGATCTGGATAAGCTCAGCCTCATAAGACAATGACCTGCTTCCCACAACATCAACATCACACTGATAAAACTCCTGGTACCGCCCTTTCTGCGGCCTGTCAGCCCGCCACACAGGCTGAATCTGATAGCGCTTAAATGGAAGCGTAATATCATTTCGGTGCATCACCACATAACGCGCAAACGGAACTGTCAAATCATAACGCATACCTCTTTTGGCAATGGAGGACGTAAGCTTATTACTATCCTTCGCCTGGTAAGCAACTTCATCCACCTTACTCAGGTAGTCTCCATTATTCAGCACCTTGAAAAGCAATCTGTCACCTTCTTCACCATACTTTCCTGTGAGTGTACTCAGATTCTCGAGCACAGGAGTCTCAATCGGAACATAGCCATATCGCTTAAACACCTCCTCGATGATTCCAAACATCCACTTCCGTTTCGCAACTTCAAGTGGCAAAAAATCTCTGGTGCCTTTTGGAATACTTACATCCATGTTATAATTCTTTTGTTTGAGATCCGGGTGAAATTGTTCTGCTGAAAATACTCGCTTAAAAGGTTAAAGCTTAAACGATTAATTTGTTTTCCCTATGCACGGTTCACGGTTCACGGCTCACGGCTCACGGCTCACTGCTCACTGCTCATGGCTCACGGTTCACGGCTCACGGTACTCGAAAAGGATGCGCGATAGCCTAAACCACCGAAGCAAACTGTCTCAAAAACCGCACATCATTCTCAAACAACAACCGGATATCATTGATCCTATGCTTGATCATCGCCTGCCGCTCAATACCCATACCACAAGCAAAACCCGAATATTTATCCGGATCGATACCACATGTTGTCAATACAGCCGGATCTACCATTCCACAACCTAATATTTCCAACCACCCTGTTCCTTTTGTAATCCGGTGTGCATGTTCATCCGCCAATCCGTAATACACATCCATCTCCGCACTTGGCTCTGTAAACGGAAAATAAGATGGACGCAAACGTGTCACAACATCCTTTCCATACATCGCCTGCGCAAACTGGTGCAGTGTCAGTTTCATATCAGCAAACGAAACATTCTCATCGATGTACAATACTTCAACCTGGTGAAACTGGCAATGTGATCTTGCAGAAATGGTTTCATTGCGATAAACTCTTCCAGGTGCGATGATCCGGATTGGTGGCTTGCGTGTTGTCATCACCCGAGCCTGCACAGATGAAGTATGTGTACGCAACAAAAAATCACCCGGAGGTGTGGCGACATAGTACGTATCCTGCATATCCCTGGCCGGGTGATCAGGCGGTGTATTCATGGCTGTGAAATTGTGCCAGTCATCTTCGATCTCGCGATCCTCTGCCACTTCAAATCCCATCCGCGAAAACACATCAATAATCTCTTCCATGATAATGCTCACCGGATGACGACTCCCAAGTTGATGATCTGGTGCCGGCAAAGTGAGATCTGGTATCGCAATTTCCGATTTCGTTTCTGTTGCACTGAGTTGATCCTGCACATGTTGAAACAATTCTTCAGCTTTAAGCTTGACCTCATTGATCAACTGCCCAAATTCTTTCTTCCGTTCATTCGGCACCTCACGTATACTGGCCGACAACGGCTTCAGAATATTTTTCGTCCCTAAAAACCTGATACGAAAGGTTTCCAATGCGTTTGCATCATCTATTTGCGTAGACTCTATCTCGCTAATCAGAGCTTGTAATTCCTGTAATGGATCCATTGTTTATTTGTAACTACCTTTTACTTTTTCCCTATGCCCTTTGCTCTCTGCCTTTGCCCCCAACCCCTGCGTTTTGATGATCACATGTCACTTCGTTCCAAGTTATTTTCATCTTGAAAACGCCGGGGAGTTTGATTTTCATTCTTGCTAAGAGTCTTTGCCAATTTCTCCCCATGCTCCCTGCCCCATGCCCCATGCTATCGGCAAAAGTACACATCTGAAACTTATACCTAAATTGGCAGCATGTCCCTCCGTCAACCCGCGGCGATTATCATTTTAATGGTTATGGCCATGTCCATGGTCTGGTCAAAGGCTTTATTATCCATTACCATGGTGCTGCTGGCTGTCATTGCAGCAGTTGACATCCAAATCAATCCCTTTAGGATAAAATGGCTTTTAACCATCCCGAACATCCGGAATTCAATCCGGGAAAAGCCTGCCATGTGGGGATTATCCTTGTTTGCCTTCCTTTACATCTTTAGCATTCTTTATGCAGGCAATATCGGCGAATGGTGGAAGCTCACCCACATGAAGTTGGCCTTCTTGCTGATGCCGATGAGCTTTGCTCTTCTGCCCAACTTCACACGAAAAGAAGTCATGCTCATTTTGATCCCAATGCTGGTGACCGCCCTATGGAGCACGATATGGGTGCAGGTAGCCTACTACAGTCAATATCATCTTTTCAGTCAAAGCCTCGGATTTGGTGGCTCACTACCCACACCGATGCATCATATTCGCTACAGTGTGGTCATCGCCATCTCAATGATTATTTGCCTCGGATTTGCGATCGAAAACTGGAAACTGAAATACAAATGGGAAAGATGGGCTTATGGAATAGCAACTGCATATCTTTTTTATTTCCTCCACATTCTCTCTGTCAGATCAGGTTTGATGATTGGGTATGCAGGGGTGTTTATCATTTGTCTTTTTTATCTGCGAAAACTAAAAGTGTGGAAACAGGTTACATTGATCACTGCACTTATTGTTGCACCATTCATCGCCTATAAGACCTTACCCGGATTTCAGTTGAAAGTGAATTATACCCTCTACGATCTCGGCAAATTCAAACAAGGTGAAGGCAATGATTACTCTGATTCAGAACGATGGCAATCATGGCATGCCGGCCTGATGATCGGCAATCGACATCCATTCCTTGGCACCGGCACCGGAAAATTCAGGTCTGAACTTGAGACATACTACAAAACAGAACTAAAACAAGATACCTGGACACGTCCCCACAATCAATGGATCAATGTATTTGCCAAATTTGGGCTGATCGGCCTGATCGTGTTTTCATTTTCGATCATCCACCCCATGACTTATGGCGTTTTCTGGAAGACGGCACTATTTCCTACCATATATATCATGCAGCTTCTCACCCTGATGGTCGAGCATCCCCTCGACACAGAATTCGGAACGATGATGTTTTTGATGCTGACCCTGCTGGGCCTGAGTTATCATTATATCATTGATACTCCACAGAATTTAGATTCAGGATCTTCGACCGCAAATTGATGTGGATAAGTATCTGGAGGCCCTCATAATCAAGGCATTATTTCAGTGTGGCACACTTAGGTGTGGCACACCTAGATGTGCCACACCTAAGTGTGCCACACTGA
>JANMVA010000701.1:0-5140 GCA_031392195.1 Saprospiraceae bacterium
AGCTTTTTAGCTTCTCACCCTGGAGTTAATTATCAATACAATTTTAAGTCTGCACCCCAGAATTATTTTGTAACCAAATCTAACTTCTAAATATGAAGCGCAATTATCTTTTCCTAAGCTTAGGATTCTCTCTGCTCGTATCATTCGCCGTCCTCACTGGATGTGCAAAAGATGAAGGTGTATCTCCAGGCACAAGCCTCGACGAACGCGGAGCAGCCAGTGGCACTCCTGCCAACTCACTACTCATTGGCCTTAGCGCCAATAATGAAATCGTAAAATTTTCTTCCGGACCTCCTGCTAAAGAATTAGCAGTGACACCCATCATGGGATTGGATTCCGGTGAAATGATGCTGGCTATCGATTATCGGCCAAGAACAGGTAAACTTTATGGAGTAAGCAGCGCAAGCAAGCTATACTACATCGATATTTATTCAGGCCTTGCAGGTACTGTTTCGAAAGAATCATTTAAACCTGAACTTCAAGGTGGAACAGTTGGATTTGAAATTAGCCCGATAGATGATCGTGCCCGCATTGTCACAGATGACGATCAGAACATTCGCCTGAATGTAGAAACAGGTGTGGTCATTGCAGTAGATGCTAATCTGACGCCATCATTAGCGGCACTGAATTCCATTGCCTATGCTAATAGTGTAGGTACAAGTGGAGGTCTTGTCAGTCAGTACACTTTGTATGGACTTGATATGTCAGAAGGTTTACTCTACAGAGTAGCCAATAGTGCAGGTACGTTATCTGCGGTTGGTCCAACCGGTCTGGATATTCTTTCAGAAGGTGGATTTGATGCAAAGAAAACTTTATCATGGGCAGTATTTGAAGGAACGGCCAGAGCTGGTGGTTTCGGTCCTGGTATTGGAGGAAATAATGATGATCTGAGTATTCCTGCTTTCAGGCTTTGGAATATTAATCTTCGCACAGGTGCTGCTACAAGCGCAGGACAAGTGAGACCAATGATAGGAATTGCTATTCCATAATCGTTATTTAGAAGTTTTTATCAATATTTTGAAAAACCTGCCGGTTTACATCCCCGGCAGGTTTTTTTATTAGCCCAAATAATTTTCAAAGGCTGTCAATACGTTAATAGCCTTTTTTATGTTCATCATGGTTTCCATTATCATACATGCATTTAATGCCGTTGAATGGAATGACTATTGCGAATTAAAATCATAGATGTTTCAAACTATTCTTAGAAATTAGTTTGAATTACAAAAAGCTGTCGGTGTTTCACCGACAGCTTTTTCTTTTTAATCTGAATCGCTTAGCTATTTTTACCCATCTTAACGAACGAAATGCAGATGAGCCAGTCCCAAGTTTTTGAAGTCATCGGTGGAAAATCATTGTCGGGAGAACTGATCCCGCAGGGTGCAAAAAATGAAGCGCTTCAAATCCTCAGTGCAGTCCTGTTGACGACGGAAAAGGTTGAAATCTCTAATATCCCCGATATCATTGACATCCGGATGTTGATTGAACTATTGAAAGTGTTAGGCGTCAAAGTGGAGCAACTTGGGAAGGGACATTTCACATTCCAGGCAGATGCAGTGGAACCTGAAAGTTTCGAGTCTGAAAATTTTGAAGCTAACAGCCGTAAGATCCGGGGGAGTGTGATGCTCATCGGACCAATGCTCGCACGGTTTAAAAAGGCCTATTTGCCTAAACCGGGTGGTGACAAAATCGGAAGGCGGCGCATGGATACACACTTTAATGCTTTTACAAACCTGGGGGCAAAATTTGTTGTCAGTGATAATGGCGAGCAATATTATCTCGATGCCCGGGACGGCCTGAAAGGCACTTATGTGTTGATGGATGAAATCTCTGTCACCGGTACAGCTAATATTTTAATGGCTGCCGTGCTCGCAGATGGAACAACGACGATCTACAATGCAGCTTGTGAGCCCTATCTGCAACAATTGTGCAGGATGCTGAGCACGATGGGTGCAAAGATCGAAGGGCAGGGATCAAACCTGCTCATCATTCATGGAGTGGAAAAGCTTCATGGTGCAACACATCGCATTTTGCCTGACATGATCGAAATCGGATCATTCATTGGTTTGGCAGCGATGACCCAATCCAATATCCGGATAAAGGATTGCCATATTCCTGAGTTGGGAATTATCCCACGCATATTCGAACGGCTGGGCATTGTCATGAATTTTGAAAATGATGACATCATCGTGCCTGCACAGGATCTTTATGAGATTCAGACATTCATTGATGGTTCGATCATGAATATTTATGATGCGCCGTGGCCTGGCTTCACTCCTGATCTGATGAGTATCGTTTTGGTCGTCGCAACGCAGGCACGTGGCAGCGTCCTGATCCATCAGAAAATGTTTGAAAGCCGCTTGTTTTTTGTGGACAAGCTGATCGACATGGGTGCGCAGATCATTCTCTGCGATCCTCACCGTGCAACAGTCATTGGACTTGAAAGAAAATATCAGTTGAGAGGCATTGAAATGAGTTCTCCGGACATCCGCGCCGGTGTTGCTTTATTGATAGCCGCACTCTCAGCACAGGGGAAATCACGTATCCACAACATCAACCAGATCGATCGTGGTTACGAGAACATCGACGGCAGGTTGCAAGCACTAGGCGCCGATATCAAAAGACTAGAAGTTTAAATTGAATGAACTTCCATGAAGTAAAGAATCTGGAATCTCCAGGACTTTATGTTCACCTGGGATTTTTATAAATTTAATTCCCACGTTCAATGACGTAATCAATAAGGTCCTTCATCGAATCAGCTGCAGATGAAGCTGGAATCTCCTTCAAAATCGAATTTGCTTTTTCCACATAGCTTTCCATACAACCTTGCGCATATTGGATACCACCACTCTGATGGACTTGTGCAATTAGGGCTTTCACTCTCTTTTTATCGGTATTATATTTTTCAACAGTTCGGATGATTTCTTTGCGTGTTGATGAATCCACTTGCTGAATGGCATAGATCAATGGCAGTGTCATTTTCTTTTCCTGGATATCAATAGCACGAGGTTTTCCCACATCGATATCACCATAATCAAATAGATCGTCCTTGATCTGAAAGGCAATGCCAATAGCCTCACCAAACCTGTAAAACTTATCAATGAGGTTTTCGTCATCCGTGACAGAAGCTGCACCGGCAGCACAGGATGCAGCGATCAGTGAAGCCGTTTTCTTGCGGATGATGTCGAAGTAAATTTCTTCAGTAATGTCCAGACGTCGTGCTTTTTCGATTTGCAATAATTCACCCTCGCTCATATCTCTCACTGCACGAGACATGATCTGAAGGATATCATAAGCCTGATGATCCAGCGCCACCAGTAATCCGCGGGACAATAGATAATCGCCAACCAATACGGCAATCTTGTTTTTCCACAAAGCATTGATACTGAAAACACCCCTCCGCTGATGTGCATCATCCACTACATCATCATGCACCAGTGTTGCCGTATGTAATAATTCTACGAGTGAAGCAGCTGTATATGATTTCGGAGTGATCTCTCCACACATCCGGGCAGACAACAATACAAAGATGGGTCGCATCTGCTTTCCCTTCCGATGCACGATGTAATGCATGATCTTGTCCAGCAACGCGACACGACTCCTGACGGAATCCCTGAAATGTTTCTCGAAAGCCTCCAGCTCAGTAGCAATAGGCGCCTTGATATCCCGGAGTTCTTTATTCATTCGCGCGAAAGGTAGTGAAAGGGGAGTGGTTGTTGGTTGTTGGAAAGTAGACTGGTTGTTGGTGGTAGGTAACTAGTCTGGTGGGTGGTGGAAAGTGGAGAGGAAACAAGGCATCAAAGTTGGACCGTATTGCATCCGCCCCTGGTTGTTGGTTGTTGGAAAGTAGACTGGTTGTTGGAAAGTAGACTGGTTGTTGGTTGTTAGAAAGTCGACTGGTTCTTTGGTGTTGGTTGTTAGGCAGGTAAATGTTGATTTGTCGTTTGATATTTTATTTTCTCACGTTCTCACGATCTCACGTTCTCACGATCTCACGTCTCACGTCTCACGTCTCACGTCTCACATTCGGTTGCTGAGCTGCGGTAGGTGAGCTGTAGCACGAGGTTGAGATAAGCAAGTCGAACCATAGCACCAGGATGAGCTAGGCAGGTCGAAGCTCACGATCTTTTACTCCAAACATGATGACAATGGCGATACTCAGCCAAAAGAAGCTACCCAGCTTGTCCGTCTCTACCATATCATTCAAAGTCAGAATAAATAAATTGCAGGAAAAGGACACAAGCGTTGCTATCAACAACTGTCTTTCAGGTCCCGGTGCCATCCGGTGATACAATCTTTCCCCATAGATCAATACAGTCATCACCAATAAAATAAAAAGACAAATACCAATGATCCCCTGCTCGACAGCAACCATGATATAATAATTGTGCATGCCCGATTTTTCCGGATTATCACTTACATAAGTAGTAAAATGACGATCGACATAGCTGTGATATGTATTGTAAAAACTGGAAGGGCCAAACCCAATCAGCGGTCTTTCTTTGACCATATAGAATCCCGCGACCCATCGATAGAATCGTTCGACAGTAGAGATGTCCTCCATCTTGTAGGTTGCTGAAACGAGGTCATCAAACTTATGATGGGTAATCGTTTTTTCATAGTTGGGCGCATACTCGAGATAAGTATTATCATAACTGAGCCAGACAATGACTAGCACACCTGCAGCAAGTGCCGCCGGAATGGCAATACGAATGAGCCGGAAACGAATCACCCAATAAACCGCGAATGCTATCGGTGCGCACAACCATGCCGCTCTTGTGTACGAAAAATAGATTCCGGCGATGATGAGTGCCATGGATCCGTATAAAAATATCCTGGCCAGGTTGGACACAAACCATTTCCGGAGGATCCATAAAAAAGGCAGGATGATCCCAAGCGTGCACGCATAATCCACGTGGTTGCGATAGATCGGTATGACAGCATTATTGATGGTCGTAAAGGTAAAGCCATACTGACTGTGCCGCAGCATGATGATGAGTACAGTGGTCACCAGCGGGATCAGGAAAAACAAACCCCATTGCTTAAAATCCTTTACTTCCTTAAACAGGATGAGCGGGATCAGGACAAAACAAACCAGGTACCATGACTTGGCCAGTGTATACTTGATCGAAATCAAAGGTTC
>JANMVA010000018.1:0-2835 GCA_031392195.1 Saprospiraceae bacterium
TGGAATGTATTCTATCAGCCGATCGGTTTTTTGATTTTCCTGATCTGCGCCTTTGCCGAATGTAACCGCGCCCCCTTTGATCTTCCCGAATCCGAAAGTGAATTGATCGGTGGATACCATACAGAATACAGCTCGATGAAGCTTGGATTATTCCTCTTCGCCGAATACATCAACATGTTTATTTCCTCAGCTATCATAGCCTGCCTTTTCTTTGGCGGTTATCATTTCCCTGGAATCGATAGTCTGAATTTATCACCAAACTGGGCGGCCACAGTCAGTGTGATGGTCATGTTTGCCAAGATCTTTTTCTTTATCTTTTTCTTTATGTGGGTCCGATGGACACTACCGCGTTTCCGCTACGATCAATTGATGAGGTTAGGCTGGAAAGTATTAATTCCACTTGCTATTATCAATGTGCTGGTAACCGGTGCATGGCTCACGTTTGTAAAATAAAATTATGTCACTGACCAACCGATCAAAAGTAGTTGTCAAGAAAGAGCTCACCTTCATGGAGAAGCTCTACCTGCCGGCTATTATCCAGGGCATGATGATCACCTTCAGTCACCTTTTTAAAAAACCGGCGACAGTCAAATACCCTGAACAAAAAAGATATATCGCTCCTGTATACCGCGGACTGCATGTATTAAAACGTGATGAGCAGGGAAGAGAGAATTGCACAGCATGCGGATTGTGTGCTGTATCCTGTCCTGCAGAAGCCATCACGATCGAAGCAGCGGAAAGACAAAAAGGAGAAGAGCATCTCTACAAAAAAGAAAAATATGCATCGCTGTATGAGATCAATATGCTGCGTTGCATTTTCTGTGGTATTTGTGAGGAAGCATGTCCTGAGGATGCCATTTACCTGACAGACAGAATTCTTCCTTCAGCATACCAACGCAATACATTCATTTACGGAAAAGATCTACTGGTGGAAGGTGTGCGACCTGAAGACCGGATCGATATCACAAGTCGCAAAAAAAATTACGAAATGGATGCGAAGTAAGGCCAGTCCTTACATTGCTTTCATTGGATAACAGATACGTATGAGCCAACTTTTATTTTTCACACTTTCAGCACTGACGATACTGAGCGCATTGGTGGTGGTTTTCACCAAAAGCCCGATGTACAGTGTCCTCTCTCTGATCGTGTGCTTCTTTACCATCGCCGGCCATTATATATTATTGAATGCTGAATTCCTGGCTATCACGCATGTGATCGTATATGCAGGAGCGATCATGGTACTGTTCCTCTTCGTGGTCATGTTGCTCAATCTCAATGCAGAATCAGAACCACATAAATCAGCTAAGTTGAAATTTGCCGCCACCATTTCAGGGGGCATGTTATTCCTCACATTGATCGCAGCATTACGTACAACTCAGCTTGGAGAATTTACCTCACCACCACCATCGACAAATGGAATGGTAGAACATGTCGGACAGAAATTATTTACGGACTACCTGCTTCCATTTGAAATTTCATCGATCCTGTTCTTGTCTGCAATGATCGGTGCTGTTGTATTAGCTAAACGAGAAAAACACTGATATGGGAAATGTCGAACATATAGTGCCCCTCAACTGGTATGTGCTTCTTTCCACATTCCTGTTTTGCATTGGTGTCATGGGAGTTCTTTTCAGGAGGAATGCCATCATCATCCTGATGTGTATCGAGATCATGCTCAATTCAGTCAATCTTCTCCTTGTTGCATTTTCAGCTTACAGCGGTAATAGTGACGGGCAGGTATTTGTCTTTTTTATTATGGTGGTTGCTGCAGCGGAAGTTGCGGTCGGATTGGCCTTGCTCATCAGCATCTATCGCAACATCGGGAGTACGGATATCGATGTGCTCAATAAATTAAAATGGTAACCCAGTAATTACAGATCATAAACGGACAGCGTGGATTTAACGACTTTAAACGAACCTACTTTAATTTTCCTGGGATTACTGATCCCCCTCTTCCCGTTGCTTGGATTCCTCGTGAATGGGTTGTTGGGAAAATATCTTCCAAGGAGCAGTGCCGGTTGGATCGGCAGCTTCGCGGTTCTTGCTTCTTTTATTTGCGTTCTCTATATTTTCAATGCAGTCGGCCCCAATGATGTGATCAGGATCGATCTCTTCAGGTGGATTGCTTTTGCAGGGATTGACATATCCTTTGCGTTAGCGATTGATGCGCTGACAGTGATCATGTTACTGGTGGTGACTGGTGTTGGATTTCTCATTCACTTGTACTCGATTGGATACATGCACGATGATGAAGGTTTCGGCCGGTTCTTTACTTACATGAATCTCTTCATCTTCTTCATGCTCCTGTTAGTCATGGGCAGCAATTTCCTGATGATGTTTATTGGCTGGGAAGGTGTAGGTCTGTGTTCATATTTACTGATCGGTTTCTGGTTTAAAAATCAAGCCTTCAATGATGCCGCACAGAAAGCATTTGTTATGAACCGGATTGGAGACCTTGGCTTCCTGCTGGGCATGTTCTTTATACTATTCCAGTTTGGAACTTTAGACTTTGCGATGGTGGAGCAATTAGCCCCAGGCATCTCCGAACATAAGGGCCTAATCACAACGATCACTCTTCTTTTATTCATTGGTGCAATAGGGAAGTCAGCTCAATTACCATTGTATACATGGCTACCGGATGCGATGGCCGGCCCCACACCTGTATCAGCCTTGATCCACGCAGCAACGATGGTAACTGCTGGTATTTATATGGTTGTACGGTCAAATGTTCTGTTCGCCATGTCGCCTATCACATTGAATGTTATTCTGGTGATTGGTGCAGCCACTTCTGTTTTCGCAGCGATTATTGGTCTGAAACAAAACGATATTAAAAAG
>JANMVA010000055.1:0-3514 GCA_031392195.1 Saprospiraceae bacterium
TCTTTCTTGGAACGGCACCGCATTTTTTCACTACTCCAACGAAGTCCTGATCAATTGTCACACGGAAATGATCTTTCTTCAAAATATTTCTCATTGAGTGAGAGATACGGATCTCTTCCGGTCTGATCATTAACCTCGGTGCGGTCCACCACCACAGGATGGGTTGGCCTTCACTGTACCAGGGATAAATACCCCACCGATATGCAAGTATGAGGCGCTCTGGGGATAATGATCCACCTACAGCCAATAAACCATCAGGCTCACAGCGTGTCGGATGAGGAAAAACCAGTTCCTCTTCCAGTGAAAAGACGGGCATGTATCAGAAGAATATTACCTGTTGACCTTCTCGTGCTCGATGATCGCATTGAGACCGCGATCCACGAGGCCATCTTTTAATGGCTTCAGGACATCAAACGGTCCCAGCTTGACATTGGACCTGCCTTTTGTGTGGACGATCCAGGCATTTTGTTCAGCCTGTTCTGCAGTATGTTGCAGGATCTCGATAAAGCATTCAATCACCCATTCGAATGTATTATAGTCATCGTTAAGGACAATCAAATTGGCCTGTTCGCCCGATGTGGTGATGTCATCCACCAGGATATCTTCCCGTTCTTTTGTTTGATTATCGAAGATCATGATCGTGGGTATTTAATGTTAATCAACAATTTTTTTTTCGATTACGCAGCCTGCAAATTACGGACTGTTTCTTTAACAGCATCGAGATCGGGCATGTTCCCCGCTATCTCCAAAACTTCACAATGGCGAATAATTCCTTCGCCATCGATTACAAAAACGGCTCGTTTTGCCACACCTCTCATGCCCAGGCCGTATTCTTCATACATCACATCATAAGCCCTGATGACCTCTTTATTGTAATCAGACAACAGGCTGAAATTGAATCCATTCATTTCCTTAAATACCGCCAGTGATTGCGGGGTGTCGGTGGAAATTGCCAGGATCTCAGTGTCCAATCCGTTGTAAATGGCCAGATCATCACGCGTGGAACACAACTCTTTCGTACACACTCTGGTGAAAGCTAAAGGAAAAAAGAGCAGCACTATGTTCTTTCCAACATAATCATGCAGATGAATCAGTTCCTTTTCAGATGAGTAAAGCGAAAAATCAGGTGCTTTATCTCCAATGCGCAATCCCATGTGATCTATTCTGGTATCAGGAGTCAGTCCTAATTGTGTATAATTACGCAAAGATAACAACAAAAATTCCGACTGTGAGTTTAAAGCGGGCCTATACAGAATTGCACATCGCGGTCATCCTGCTTGCTTTTACTGCTATTCTCGGCGACCTGATTTCATTATCTGCTTCTGTATTGGTGTGGTGGCGGGTAGCAATTGCAACGATCGGCATGGGCGTTTTCCTGGTCGTGACAAAACGCATTCGCAGAGACTGGGTCATGCAACAGAAAAAAGTATATGCATTGGGTATTCTGATCGCGATTCATTGGCTTTGTTTCTTTGGTTGTGTCAAGCTGGCGAATGCCTCTACGGCCTTAATTTGTTTTGCCACCATTTCATTATTTACAGCATGGATTGAGCCATGGATCACCGGGCGAAAGCGAATGAAGCATGAGGTCATCTTTGGGCTCATGGTGATTCCCGGATTAATTCTGATCGCCGGCAAAGCAGAGGGTGAGGTGCTGACGGGTGTGATCATTGGTGTAATAGCTGCACTGCTGGTATCTATCATTGCAAGTCTGGAAAAAAAATGGATTACGGAGATCGATGCAGAGCACATGACATTTATTCAATTGGCCGGCGCATGGGCTACAATGTGCATTTGGATCGTCGGTGAATACCTGATCAACGGCATTGAGGCTTTTGTTCCTTCGACGATTGACCTCATTTATCTATTGATCCTAGGCTTGATTTGTACGTGCATTGCATGGGTATTGGCAACACGTGCGATACGAACGGTGACAGCTTTTGATCAGATGATGGTGATCAATCTCGAACCTGTGTATGGAATTGCGATGGCTCTTATTTTTTTGGGCGATGCGCGTGAACTTACCGTATCCTTTTATATTGGTGCCACCATCATTCTGGCATCTGTTTTAATTCATCCAATCTGGCAATATCGATATGCTCGCAGCTGAAATAGAAAAATACATCGATGAGCACAGCAATGTGCATGATCCTGTTCTGCTTGAAATAGAACGATCGACTCATCTGCATACGTTGGCACCGCAAATGTTGAGCGGCAGGATCCAGGGAAAATTATTGACACTGATCACATCGCTTCTCAATGCCGAACATGTTTTGGAGATCGGCACATTTACGGCATATGGAAGCATTTGTTTAGCCAGAGGATTAAATTCTCCTTCAGGGAAAGTTGTTACGATCGAAACAAATCCGGAGTATTCATTCCTTGTCAAAAAGAATCTTGAATTGGCAGGTGTTGAGAACAAAGTTGAAACTGTCATTGGTGATGCCCGTAAAATAATTCCATCCCGTCCGGAGCAATGGGACGTAGTCTACATCGATGCTCACAAACAAGAATATCCCGAATATTTCGAAGCTGTCATTGACCGGGTACGAAAAGGAGGATTGATCTTGTCGGACAATGTGTTGTGGAGTGGCAAGGTTGTCTATGAACCGGAGGATGTGGATGCGAAGGTGATCAATGCTTACAATAAGATGCTGGTAGATGATAATCGCGTGGAGGTTTTGATGTTGCCGATCAGAGATGGGTTGAGTGTGGCGAGGAAAATGTAATCCATTGCGTCATTTCCTACATGAAGAGATGCAAAATCTTGCGTCTCTACATGTAGGAAATGACGTAATGATGTTTATTAAAATCGGTTGATCTTCCCGCCCCTAACCCCTAATGTTTCGACGGCATAACAAGTCCTAGTACTCAGCTCAGCAACCGGGGAAATAATTGATTTTACTAAAATCGATTAATATATCCGAAATGTAACCGTGCAGTTCCAAAATCGATTGCATTTCCTCTTTGGGCGCCGACGGCGGCTCGCATGCCAAAGATCCCTGATTTCGTTTCGAGGGTGATGCCAAGGCCAAATCCGAATGGGCGATCTTCAAAAGGAAGTTCGACGTCCTGGCTTTTGATCCATGCATAATCGGTGAAGAGAGTGACATAGCTGGCTCCGCTAATGATCAAACGATATTCAGCTGAGAAGATGGAATAATATTGAGCGAGAATTGATTCTTCATCAAAACCTCTCAGCCGGGCATAGCCGCCTAGTCGATACATCTCATTTGTAAATAAATTACTGCCGCTTTCAATGGCGCCTGCATCTACAGCCAGTCTGATGGTTGATCGTTTGCCCCAGGGGACGAAATACTGGATCGCACCTTCGATTGCTACTCTTGAAACAGGTTCGGTTAGTGTGTCATACAATGAAGCATAATCAAACGAGGGATCAACAGCACTCAGTTCTTCAATAAGATTATTACGACGCACACGTTTCTGACTGAATGACCCATCAACGGATACAGAATATCCTTTTCTTGGATTTAAATCAAAGTCCAACCTGTTG
>JANMVA010000139.1:0-6934 GCA_031392195.1 Saprospiraceae bacterium
TTTTTCGATGTGTTGTGTGCAGTTCCTTTCGCGAGTCTGCGTCAACAAAACAGGCCATGGTTGTTTCTCGCACTTAAGCTGGGTGGTATCGTTTTGAATATTGTTTTTGTTTTATTCTTTATCGAGATTCTTCCGGTTTTAGCGGAGATGAGTTTGTTTTGGAAAAATATCCTGGCGTGGGGAGACCAGCTGTTCTTTATTTTTCTTGGAAATCTAATGGCCAGCGCCATCGTCTTTTTTGTGTTGATCACATTCGTGAAAAAAGAGGACTTTAACTGGGATACATCTTTTCTGAAAAGGATGCTGGTGTTTTCCTGGCCGTTGGTAATCGTAGCTATCGCAGGTGTGATCAATCAATCTTCCTACATCACATTTCAAAAATATATTCTGCCCAATGATTTGCAGACGAATTTGAGTGAAGGGGGTGTGTTTGCTGCGGCTGCTTCGCTGGCGTTGTTGCTCAACCTCTTTACGATTGCTTTTAATTATGCAGCCGAGCCATTTTTCTTTGCGCACCGCGATCGTGCGGATGCACGGAAAGTGTACGCGGATGTCGCGTTAGCCTTCACGATTGTAGGATGTGTGATGATGATTGTTATCCTTGGGTACATTGATTTGTTCCAGCTTCTGATCGGCAGGAATTTCCGCGCGGGACTGGAAGTGGTGCCTTTGTTGTTGATCTCTTATCTCCTTCTCGGGATTTATTACAATGTATCGATCTGGTACAAGCTTGCCGATAAAACATTGTGGGGTGCGTGGATAGCAGGTGGGGGGGCATTGATCACCATTGTTGGAAATATTCTTCTTATTAAAGAAATGCATGTGATCGGTTCTGCGTGGGCTGCTGTGGCTTGTTATTTATTTATGGTGGTGTTATGTTATGTCCTTGGGCAAAAATTATATCCCATACCGTACAAGATCTGGCGTATGATGGGATGGATAGGTATTGCGATCGGGTTGTATTTCCTGATGGAGTGGTTGAGAAGATTTTATGAAGATAATGTTGCGATTATCCTGGTGGTGAATACGGTGATTATTGGGTTCTATTTATTTCTTGTGTATGTTTTTGAGAAAGGATTGGTAAGGCAGATGATGGTGAAGGGTTCGGATAGTATTACCTAGGCGGGGGCAAGTTGGTATTTACCTAGGCGGGTACAAGTTGGTATTTGCCTAGGCGGGGGCAAGCCCCGCCAATACAATTTGCGAGTCTGACCCATGGCCTGAATTCGCTCCGCTCAGTGGCCATGATAGTATTTTGGATTGTAGAAACGGATCCGATCCCGATAGCTATCGGGATCAACGTGATCAACTAATGAATTAACTACTTTTTGGGTGAACGAAGTGATACCCAAAGCTTAGAGGGCTTACGGCCTTTCAGGCCTTCAAAAAGGTATGTGAAAATCAGGAATGTCCCATCGGGACAAAAGGTTGGTAACTGTCGAACAGATAGAAATCAAAACCTCGTGCCGTAGGTACGAAAGAAAAATCCGTGCCTGAGTAATGACTACCTCAATAGGGTAACATCCCCGTACCTGAACGTCGAGCTTCCATCGTTATGCACAGCAATCAGCCTATATGCAAAAACCCCCGGATTCAAAAATCTCCCCTTCACCTTCCCATCCCACGCAACACCCGCATCATTGGGAAAAAAATCATTTGCTGAAAAAACCATATCCCCCCATCGATCAAAAACAATGAACGAAGAAATCCTCTCCACATCCTTCCCCGCACTGATCAGCAAACGGTCATTGACATTATCCCCATTCGGTGAGAATATATTGGGAACGTAGATATCATTTTCTTTATCGACATACAATGTCATCGCATCCTTATCAGCACATCCATCATTGCTTGTGACAGTTACTGAATAAGTCGTCGTGATGATCGGTGCAACAGGCTGAGTCAAACAATCAGGACAGTTTGGATTGATGAGGCCGGACCAGGTGATCGATGCGAGAGAATCGAAAGGAACATTCACAATCGCTTCGATGATGGTAGTGTCACCCGGAAGGATCAGCAGATCATCACCGAGATCCACATGCACCATCAGGGGAACATTGATCCAGATGATCTCCTTGACTTCACAGTCATTGGCATCGAGAACAGAGATTTGATAGGTGCCTCCTGATAGGTCATTGAATACGGGTGATGGCTGATAATTAATTCCATCAATCGAATAGCGGATAGGCTCAATGCCGCCTATTTGTTGTACCGAAATGCTTCCTTTATCCTGATCAAAACAATCTGGTTGTGAAACAACAAGGCTGATGGAGAATTCCGGTGGAGCGATAAGAATGACCTCACTGTTTGTTGTGCATCCATTTCCATCCGTTATCGTAACTGCGTATAATCCTTCGGGCACATTTGCGATACCAGGATCTGTGCTGCCTGTGGACCATATGTAGATGAATGGAGCTGTGCCGGTGACATTTGCTACCGCACTGCCATCGCTTTCACCAAAGCAGCTAATTGCATAGCCGTTGTATTCTGACGAGACAACAGCATTTAAAACAGGTAATAGATAAAGGGATGTTTCTGATATAACCAGGCTATCGCACCCATCCTGGCCGGTGAATAATTCTTCAGTACTTCCAACCTGGGCGGGATCACATGTTTTGAATGATATGAGCGATGTATCCGCTGCTACTAATGAAACAGTCAGGGTAATGATGCTGTCGCAGCCATATTGATTGATCAAATCGGTCACGAACACACCGGATTGCGATGATATACATGTTGAAGAAAATAAATTCGTTGCATCTGACGGAAGCAGTTCGATTGTTTCCGTTATAACACTATCGCAACCGGATTGATTTGTAAGTGTGGTTAAGATCACACCTGCCTGTGCAGGGTCGCATGTATTACTCGTGATGAAGGTTTGATCTGTGGGAAGAAGCGATATGATTTCTGTCACAATGCTATCACAACCAAACCGATTGATCAGGTTCTGTACGAACACACCCGTATCCGCCAGATTGCATGAAGCAGTATTGATAAAAGAGGAATCACTGGCCGAATAAGTCACAGTTGTGAACAAAGTGCTATCACATCCCGATTGGGAAATAAAATGATCTTCAAAAACCCCCAGGCTCGCAGAGTCGCAGGAAGTGGTTGATAAATAACTTGTATCCGGAACCCCTGCACTGATTGTTGTGATAACCAAACTATCGCAACCTGTCTGATCTGATAGTATTTGTTGATACACCCCTAACTGTGATGAATCACAGGTTGATTGAAAAAGATGAATTGTATCCGCAGGCGGTAACAATGATACAATTGTGATGATTATACTATCACAACCGCTTTGGTTGGCTAAAACTTGAGTAAATATCCCAGTGCTGCCTGAATTGCAGGATGAAGAAGAAATCATTGTGGTGTCTGAGGGCAGTAAGCTGACGGTTGTTTCAATGATTGTGTCACAACCAGATGGATTATTAATCTCAGTTATAAAAATTCCAACCGCGGAAGTATCACATGTAAATTGTTGTTGGCTGACATTGAACGAAGGAAGAAAAGAAACATTGTAATGAATCGTACTATCACAACCTTCTCCCGTGAATAATTGAATGGTATAAGTGCCCGAATCAGTCACCCAAAAACTCCCTATCAAAACACTGTCTCCTTCACATATACCAATAGGAATATTATGGTCGAAAGTCGGATAAACAAAAATGACCTGCATCGACTCGGTTATGTCAATACAGGATAATTCAGATGTCAACACTTCAGTAATTGAATATTCGGTCGTGATATCAGGAGAGTCTCCAAAACTGTAATTACCGGTCACATCCGTAAACGTGAATGTGCCGTCGAAATTAGTCTCCACCGTCACTGTAATTGGATATTGTGAATCTGTATGAATGGTGATTGTTGCATCTTCGTCATCACATATCTCTGTATCAGGTTCCAAGAAAACATGGACTAATGGGAGAAGCTCAATGACAATCGTATCCTGGTTTGGGCAATTGGTTCCATCGCTGACCGTCACGATATAAGTGCCCGACTCATCGACCGTTATTGTCTGAGATGTTTGCCCGGTAGACCATACATAATCTGAACCCGGATTTCCGGCGTCCAGTAAAATGGATTCCCCTTCACAACCATCATAATCTGGGCCCAGATCAATGAAAATGGGTGGCAACTCATTGACCTGAATAAAAGCAGTTGCAACATTGCTCATCATTCCGGACTCTGTTGTAAACTGAACTTCCACCGTGCGAAGTCCTGCAATCGGAAATGCTGAAGTATTATCATACAATATTAAATGCAGTGCATCTTTGAAATCCTGCATTTTCGCTCCTCCTGCATTTGTCAATGTAATCATGGAAGTGCCTGAACCATTCGCATTAATCGCTGGAACACTACCAGACATGATCAGGACTTCATTTAGTCCATTCGGTATCGTACCTGTAATCTCCACACGCATTTCTGTGATTATAGCATCTATTTGGATTTTAATATCCTCATCAGCTATGATCACGCCATCGCTTAAACAGTCAAATTCGAGTGAATTGAAGTCAGCATCTGATGCACCGGAACTATCATTGCAATCAAGATCAAGCGAAACCTGACACTCAAATTGACCATTATATTCTGTGTTGGAAGCTAGATACCATAAGTCTGAAGGTATGTGACAAAGATGTTCAATGCTACCTTCAATAATATTTATGGTGACTAGCTCTGGCTCCAAGGCGTTTATTGCAATTAGAGTATTACAAAGTATTGAAGCAGTCATGCCACTTGCAATTATATAGTCCCCAATTGGCCAGCTAACTACATAAGTACTATTTTCTGGATTGATTGGATCAAGATGCACAATTCCTTCAGGAGTAGGAAAATAATATTCTCCATTGAGAATTGTTAAACCCTCATAAAGGTCAAACCCTGTAGATCCAACAAGGATAGCAGTATTGTTATTAATGTTATACAGGTAAAGATTTCCTTCAGTATCCAAGCTATAAAAAGTACTGTCTTGCAAGCAAGCAAAACCTTCCATTAGCTGTCCAGGGGGATCAAAGAATAATTGCGTACAAGCGCCAGTAATAGTATCAATCTGATATATCACGGAACCACTCATTCCATACATATTTCCATTTGGACAGAATGATGCTCCATCGCTGACGCAAAAAGTTGAGCCAATTGAATTTACAGAACACCCCTCATCGCAACTATAAAGATCAATCTCAATCTTATACATTATACCATTACCAAAACCATAAACTGTCTGAGCTCTTAATAGATAATTAAGGTTTATTAATATAATAAGCGAGAGTAAAAATTTAAGTACCCTACTTGATTGAATCACCATTACCTGTGGTTTCCGTGAATAGATATACAAAGGAAAGAATGCCGGCTAACCGGCATTCTTTTCACTATATGAAATATAATTTTAATTAAGGGCATGGTGTTATTTCACATAGTCCATTAGTTTCAAAATAAAAAGTATCCAATGGTTGAATTCTCCGATGGACAGTATCCGGATTCGTAAAGCCATCTTGACAACTAATAATTATCCCAGTAGTTTGCGTTGTCGAATAATTGACAACATAAAATGGGCTACCTTCAGTCATACAAAATGTCTTTTTACGTTCATTCGGATCTGCCAAATCAAGTTGCTGGCCACCGCCACTAAAAGGAGTACCACAGTAGGAAAATCCTGAACAGGCGGCTGCCCCATCAGATGTTCCACAAAATCTAAGCATTGCATCATCGTAATCATCATCTAACCATACTGCACAGCAACATTCATCGACTTCAGGGCATTCTTCACATTCTCCTCTTGTCTGTATCGGTTTATTATCATTGGTACTGGTGATCTGTAATCCTGATTTTTCGCAGGAAGTGTAGAAAAGGCTTGTCATGCCTATCAAGATCAGAAAAAATATAGTATGTTTCATATGATTTAATTTTTTAGATCAGAGCACTGGCTTCTGAAAGCTTCGCCGCAAAAGGAGGCTGGTGCTCATTCTATTTCATATCTGAAGTGACTAAAATATAGTCTTATCCTTCCATCCTGTCTCAGAAATCAGGATGGACCAACCTTGTAACGATATCGGCAAGGAAATTTTAGCAGAGCCTGATCAGGCTTCTGCGGGCGTGTTCGGTTATTAATTGTACCGGTCATGATGATGGGGTTCAAATTCTTAACCGGGAGTAAGCAATAATCTAAAAATACAAATATGCTCATAAAGGCGCTTCACCAATTTTGGTGAATTTCAGACAATTATCCATTTTTCGTCGATTTTAACATTCACTGTCCTTAGGGGATGATGGCGATGAGAGCGCCACTTTTTTCCGGAGGCTGCCCCCCGGTTATGTGCCTTCAGCCTTTCAGGCCTTCAGAAAAAAAATGTAGCAATCAGGAATGCTACCGGTTATGAGCTTACAGCCTTTGAGGCCATCAAAAAAATGTATCGCCTTGTTTTAAGCTTGGAAATATTTAGGAAGTCTTTACTCAGACACAGATTTTGTTTCGTACCTACGGCACGAGTTTTTGATTCTCGCATCTCCGATGCTACCGACCTTAGGCCCCGATGGGGCCGTGGAGATGCTTACCCATGAATTTTGATTTTCCCTATGCGCTATGCACTATGCTTTCCTTTCCGCCCTTCTGCCGCGGTTGCTGAGCTGTATCACATGGATGAGGGATGGCAGGTCGAAGCATTCCGCCGTTTTCTGTCTCAACTGAATAGCAGAAGTAAAACTAAATGATCCACTATAGAAAGATCATTCTTTCCGAATGTATGCCGCTATCCTCGACGCCTTCCGCGCCGGCAAAAACGATGCTAATGTTCCAATAAATAAAACTGTAACGCCAACAATAACAATATCCCGCCACCTCATCTGGATCGGATACGAATCCACCACAAAACCTTCAGGAATCGGCACGATCCCATAATTCTTTTGCAATAAATAAAAACCCACCGCAATCAAT
>JANMVA010000149.1:0-2567 GCA_031392195.1 Saprospiraceae bacterium
TTTCACTGATCACTGATTCGGCACTCGGGAATGCTGAATTTTTTGCTTCCAGCCACGTCAATCTCACTCAAACCATTCTTGGATCTCTCTTCATCATAGCAGCACTTATGGTCAGTTTTTCGAAAGAAAAGATCGAGGACGAGTTTATTTCTAACCTTCGTTTGTCTTCACTTCTGTGGGCCGTATGGGTGAGCTATCTGCTTCTTTTGTTTGCTTTCATTTTTGTGTACGGCACAGCATTTTTTACCGTGATGGTATACAATATGTTTACCATCCTCATCTTCTTCATCATACGCTTCAATTACATTTTGTACAAAAATTCAAAACTCCCTTCGGATGAAAAATAATATCAAAGTGGAAAGAGCGATCCTGAATCTTACGCAAGAGGATCTTGCTAATCGAATCGCTGTCAGCCGTCAGACGATCAATGCGATGGAAGCAAACAAATATGTTCCTTCCACTGTACTCGCCTTGAAAATTGCGCGCGTTTTTAACAAGCCAGTTGAGCAGATTTTTTTTCTCGAAGACAATGATTGATGACTTGATTATCGCAAAGCAATGCTGTAAGCATAATCCCCCTGGAATTCTTCATAGTAACCCTGCAGATAAATATTCGATCCCGCATTTTCCAATTGCTTTTTCAGATCAGCGACACTGGATACAGGCACACCATTCACCCGGGTGATGATGAAGTTCTCTTCCATATTGACCTGTGCGATCTCACTGCCCTCTTTGATTGAACTGACGATGACGCCATCCTTTGGAAGTCTGACTTCTTCATAGGAGTTGAGATCTCTAACATCAATGCCCATTTCATTTAATAGCTCATCAGGCTCTTTTGCGACAGCAACATCTTTCGTGACGCTGGTCCTCGACTCGCTTAGCTTCACTTTTGCTTCTTTCTTTTTCCCACTTCTGAAAAATTCTACATTCAGAATATCACCGGGACGATGTTGACCGATCTTCCCCATGAAGTCTGGTGATGAATTGATTTTTAAACCATCGATGTTCGTGATGATATCACCTGACTGAAGACCTGCAGCATCAGCCGCACTTTCAGCATTGACACGTTCGATGATGACACCTGATACTTCACTCAATCCTGCAGCGTCTGCTGTACTATTATCGATCGGACGTATGACGACACCCAGCCAGCCTCTTTTGACAGATCCATACTCCCTGATATCCTCCAGGACTTTGCTTGCCAGATTTGCAGGAACAGCGAAAGAAAAACCTTCGTACTGACCGCTGTAAGTCATAATTGCTGTGTTGATTCCCACCAGTTGGCCACGTGTATTGACGAGAGCACCGCCACTATTGCCCGGATTCACTGCAGCATCGGTCTGGATAAAAGATTCAATCCCGGAATCGTCAAGGATATTGATATTTCTGGATTTTGCACTGACAATGCCTGCAGTCACTGATGAGTATAATCGAAAAGGATTTCCGATCGCCATCACCCATTCACCGACCATCAGAGAATCGCTATTTCCAAAAGATAGATGGGGAAGGTTTTTAGCATCTATTTTCAATAATGCCAGGTCGGTAGATGGATCTGAGCCCACTACTTTAGCTTCATACTCTCTTCCATCTTCCATCAACACAACTATTTCACTGCCTTCTGCAATGACGTGATGATTGGTAGCGATGTACCCATTTTGAGAAATGATTACACCTGATCCTGTGCTTCCGCTATAGCTTCTTCGATTGAAATATCCACCTGCCGTAACAGCTCTGGCTTCAATGTAAACCACTGCCTGTTTAGACATATTAGCAGCTTGCACGAGGTCAGGACTTCCTGCAGGGAAAAATGTCGTAGGTGTATATTCAAAGGGCGAATAATTAGTCAGAATAGTCCTCGGACCCTGTGGCTCCATAAGGACGGCCGGCCTGTCAAAAAGTATGAACAGTCCAAATGCACCTAAGGCACTGAGGACACCGGTAAGGATAAATGGAAGGGATTTTTTCATGATCACGCAGATGATTTCTAAATATAGGTGAAAACTACATTGGCCTGGGAAACATTGTGTTTCTCTTAACGAACTGGCCCTTTATTCGACTGAAGTGGCATTTTGTTAGTTTTGCTCCGGTATGGCTCAGGTTCCTTTTTCTAAATATCATGGTGCAGGTAATGATTTCATTATGATCGATGATATGTCTGGAGCATGGGGACATCTCGTCACCGGAGAATGGGTGGCCAAAACATGTCACCGCAGATTTGGAATCGGAGCTGATGGTATGATCTTATTGCAACCATCGAAGAATGGAGGTGATTTTTTTATGAAGTATTACAACTCAGACGGACGCCCCAGTACGTTTTGTGGTAATGGGGGCAGATGCGTTGTTTCATTTGCATTTGAGTTAGGCCTTCATGCCGGTCAATGTGAATTTTTAGGCACAGATGCTATGCATGCAGGAGCCATGCTAGATGGTGGCGAAGTAAAATTGAGCATGACCAATGTCGATGAAGTGAAAAAACTGGATGACAGTACATTTCAACTTTACACAGGGTCACCACATTATGTTACTTTCCTGGATGACATCAGCAAGCTGGATGTGAAGAAAGA
>JANMVA010000152.1:0-2009 GCA_031392195.1 Saprospiraceae bacterium
CGCTTTTGATGGTGAGAATTCTTTTGTTGCCGCTGCAGGTGAGTATGGAGGTGTCTATCAATCAATAAATGAGGGTGCTACTTGGGTAAAGGTCAATGAAGGTTTTCCTAACGATATATCCATCAATGCAATTATGGCCCAAGGCCCATACTTGTTCGCGGGATCCGATGCGAATGGTGTCTACAGACGTGAGGGTCTTGTCACCGCGGTGAATGATCATGCAGTGGCTCCATCATTTAATATTTACCCAAACCCAAATGATGGACAATTCAAAGTTCATATTGATCATCGTCAAAGTCTCACCGGCCGAATCATCATGACAGATATCCTTGGCCGTTTTGTATATGACACGCCTTTCATTTGCGATGGCGGGAGTTGTGATATCAGCATTCAACTCGACGAAAGTTTTACCGGTTTATATTTCTTGCGCTTGATAGGGGAGGATTATGATCATTCATCTAAGGTGATCATCCGATAAAATCGGCGATCTGTGCTTGAAAAAACCATTTTAAGAACTCACAATCAACCTGTTAAGTCAGTGTGGCACACCTAGGTGTGGGACATCTAGGTGTGCCACATCTAGGTGTGCCACACTGGTCAAATGTCAGGCCTCTCAGCCGGCCTCAAAGCTGAATTATCCCTAACTTTGGAATGACCTCAAAAAGGTCAATCTTCACTCCAGAAATTTTTCTTTTTTCCATAAACCCGGGTGATGAACACGAACGTCCTTTTCAAAACATTTGTGATTATTTGTATGGGCTCTCTGACCTGCAAAACTAAATCCAACGCACCCTCAGCAGAAGCGATCAATGCCATCGATATGAAAAGGGGTGAAATAGTCATGTGCGGATCTGAAGGAAAAAATTTTGGCGATGCTGCGACAATTAGGATGATTGAAGCATCCTCAATGGAAGATCTAACCCAAAAACATCCTGTAACTCCAGGCGAAGTATTCCCAACTCGAGAATTATTAGGAGACATGTGGCTAGAGTGGAATTATGAAGATGAGGCATTGCGCGCCTATGAGTTAAATATAAACCTTCGTCCCAATCGATTCAATAGTCTCTTTGGCGCTGCTTTAGCGTCAGAAAAATCAGGAAAGTGGGATAAAGCAGTTTCTTACTACAAACAGCTCCTTTCGATAGCCGAGCCAACATCTTCAAGACCCGAAATTGCAAAAGCAAAATCTTTTATAGAAAAGCATGATGCGATGTAAGCTGCTATCATCCTCTTTAGGGGTTGGCGGCGGTCGAAGCTTCATCATTCTTATTATTTATAAACTGTTTTCCTCCCCTTTAGGGGTCGGGGGCGGTCGAAGCATGCTCATATTTTCATATGCATGAGCCATCCAGTCAACGAGGGCAAGCCTCGCTTCTACACAGATTTCTCTCTTGCCCGTTTCTCATTTTCTCATTTTCTCATTTTCTCGCTTTCTCGCCTTCTCACATATTTCCCCTAACTTTAAGTACAACCTATGTACAAGAAGTTTCCAACTTTTGGCCTGACAAAAGCAGAGACAAAAATCCTGTTTGCAGTCTTATCCATCCTGACAGGACTCTGTACGGTTGCCTTCTTCCTGCATCGCAACAGCCAGCGACTCATCCATGCCTCAGAGAAAATCGAACAGGCTGAAGACTACAATTACCACATCCGCGAAATACTGGCCCTTTCCGTCGACATGGATGCAGGGGTGAGAGGTTTTATTATGACAGGTGATGAATCTTATATGTTGCCGGTCAATGAAGTTATTGGCAATATGGCCCTGCACCTCCGTGATCTAAAATCCATTCCCGGCATCGCCCCAGATCAATCTACCCGGATTGACCAATTGAAAAAACTTACCGATCGCAAATCCGCTATGTCCCTGGAAGCCATAGAAGCGAGAAGATATGAAGGCATGCAGGATGCACTGGACCTCATCTCCTCGGGAGAAGATAAGGCACTGATGGATGAGATCCGGATCCACACGATGGATATGCTGAATACAGAACAGGATCAACTAGCCGGCC
>JANMVA010000164.1:0-1638 GCA_031392195.1 Saprospiraceae bacterium
TAAATCGTTCCTGCATCTTGAATTGGATGCGGCCTTATCTGATAGCCGTCATGACCCTTATCTATGATTTCTATAGCAATCACCTGTGTAGATCCGACACCACCAAGTTCGAGATAATAATAGTTTATCGCATTCAGCACAGGAGTTGTGTCTGTAAAAGAATAGTTGACCGGTTCACTTACACTGCCACAAATTCCCGGTATATATCCGATCCCTGAAAAGGTGATGGCATCGCCTGACCGGTATATCTGAATACCGTTACAAGTGGTTCCGGCTACAATTTGCCAGGATATGGCGACCTGGCCGTCAGACTCAGACAATGAGAACTTTCCAAGCAGAGGATCGGTCTGTGCCTGCATATAACAGATGGACATGCACACTAAGAGCCATGTGATAGCTGCCAGGTTTTTGAATTTAATCCTCACGTTTGATTTATATTATACATTGACTTCGCACTTTCTTTGTGGATTAAAAGTAAGGGAAATAAAAACAATATTATTCTCCCAGAAGCAAGTTAACTTTAGTGAATTAGATAAAAGCATTCCCATAAAGCGCATTGAGCGATTTACATTTTGTGGTCTTCAACGTATTAAGACAAGAATAAATCAGTTGAAATATATTCTGTTCATTTTTCTCAGCTTTCTTCCGGTCTTTCTGCCAGGGCAGCATAATTTTCATTTTCAGCACCTGACCATCAAAGACGGACTGCCTTCAAATCACATTCAGTGCCTGCTGAAGGATCATCGCGGATATTTGTGGATAGGAACCGATGATGGGCTGTCCCGTTATGATGGCATTCAATTTGTCAATTATCGCCATGACGCAAAGAATAGCCTTTCACTGGTCAGCAATGTTATCCTTACACTGGCGGAAGATCACGAGGGTAATATTTGGATTGGTACGGCCGATGGTGTATCCTGTTTTCATGTCAGTACCAACTCCTTTGAAAACTTTTTCTTCGCACCCTTCTTCCCGGAATATAATTCAGAAAGTGTGTATAGCATTGTTACAGACCGGCAGGGTACCATATGGCTTATGGCTAATCATGTGCTGCAAAAATTTGATTCAGGAACAAGAACATTTTCACCTTTTCCCGTAGGAAATTCCGCATTCGATTATTATATCACAGGTCACATTGTGCATGATCAAAAGAATACTCTTTGGATTAATGGAAATGATGGGTTATATGCATTCGATATACAAACGAATCAATTTCAACATTTCCCTTTTGAAGCAGATAATGAACATTATGGTGCCCGGCTGGTGATGGGCATGCAATTGGATGGCGATGTGCTTTGGATATCGACATGGGGTGCAGGCCTGCGAAAATTTGACATCAGTCGCAAGCGATTTACAGGAACATACCATTATGATACTAATCTGGAACATCCCGGTAATACAAACATTATACCTGCGATGAGCATCCAGGTACTTCCATCCGGTGATACGCTTCGCTGGGTTGGAACCTATGGTAGCGGACTTGGACTATTTGATGCCCGAAGTCAGCGCTTTCGATTTTTTAAGCCCCAGGAAAACGAACCAGGCTCTATATCATCTGTGGATGTTTCTTCCATTCTGCTGGATTCTCAGGATATACTGTGGATCGGAACTTCGGCCGGCTTAGATCGATGGGATAAG
>JANMVA010000197.1:0-3068 GCA_031392195.1 Saprospiraceae bacterium
TCTTTCTGTAATACGAAGTCAAGTACCTGCCTGCATCCCGAACTACTATTGTAAATTCCTTCTCTTTAGCAAGCAGGAAAGACTGTTTTGCGTAAAAAAGAACGGAATCATTTTGCTGTATATTTTCAAACAATTTTGCCATACCCAGGTATGAACGGGATAAGCCAATAAAATTTTCGGCTTTCTTATAATATTCAAGGGCTCCTTTTTTGTTGCCCCTGTTGAATTCGCATTGGCCTAATCCAATATACGTATCAGGATCGATTTGCATATTTGTTTTCAGCGCTGCTTCATAAAAAGCCTGGTAGTAAAAGCATGCGCTGTCAATCTGGTCTGTCTTAAAGAAAATGTTACCCATCGTTAACCATATTGTGGGTACACTTCTGAAATTATTTGTTTTGGGTAAATTGAGTCTGGTATAATGTAATGCTGAATCGTATTGTCCAGCTGTCAGATAATGATCCGCAGCAAGAGCGTTAAACCATCGCTGTGAATTGGAATCGACTATCGTGGAGGCCAAATCAAGAATATTTTTCGTAAGCTCTACTTCCTTTTCGTGAACTCCCGTATAGGAATACAGATTGCTGAGGACTTTATAGGCGAAGATTAATTCAGATGTATCCCGCTGTAACTTAGCTAAGCGAAGGTGTTCTAAGGAATATCTGGCTGATTCGAGAAAGTTGCCATCCAATCTGTAGCTCCTTGCTAATTGAGAAACGGCTTGCAAAATGTTAGCTGTATCCCTTTTCTTAATTGAAAGATCCATTGATTTTAGGAACACAAAAGTGGCACTGTCATATTCAAAGTTGTCAAAATATGCCCATCCATGACAAACGTAATGCCAGATCATTTTTGGTGTGTCACAATCCATTTCATCAATTATTAAAGCTTTTCGGAAATAGAATTTTGATGAATCCACGATATTCTTGTATAAATAGGTCCATCCAAGCGTTTGATAAGTATACATCTCACCATGATTGTATCCAATCTTTTGACTCATACCAATTGCTGTAAATGCATAGTGGCGAACTGAATCCAGATTGATATAGTGCCGCTCCTCCATGAAAGAAGCTGCACACAAATACGTATCCTGTATGTCGAATGTGTCAAAATCAATAACCTCTAATTGATTGTCCTGGATGGCAGGCGGTGTATTCTTAAAAGAATAAACAGGATTCCGCTGCGCAGGCAATAAGCTTGACCACACAAGCAGACACCATAGAATATAATTGGTTCGGACACTAAAGCAGGTCCTCAATAAGCGTGTCATGTTTTGATGATTCTACTCAAAAGGTAGTTATTGTTTGCAACCAATCCAAATAAACCCTCCTCCTTGCACTTCGATACCTTCTCTTACATTTGCATCTTCTCAAACTCGTATGTATGTTCAGGTTGATTTTAATTTCTGCTATTTGTAGCCTTTGCACATCTCTTTCTGCACAGGTTGAATCACGCCTCCTTCGTTTTCCAACTGTGTCTGCTGACGCCATCGTATTCTCCTATTCAGGAGATTTGTATTCTGTCAATCGAACAGGAGGCACAGCCCGAAAACTCACCTCCGGAGTAGGAAATGAAATCTTCGCCCGCTTTTCTCCGGATGGAAAAGTATTAGCCTTCACAGGGCAGTATGATGGCAATACTGAAGTGTATACAATGCCCGCAGAAGGTGGTAGTCCTGTGAGACTCACCTACAGCGCCACACTTGGCCGAGACGATGTCAGCGACCGGATGGGCCCCAACAACATTGTCATGACATGGAAAACCGACAACTCAGGCATTGTATATCGAAGCCGCAAAAAGTCATTCAACGATTTTAAAGGCCAACTATTTATTGCTCCGGTCAATGGAGGCATGTCAACCGAACTACCATTTTCTGTAGGAGGTTTCTGCTCATATTCAGCAGATCAGAAAAAATTGGCGATGAACCAGGTCTTCCGTGAATTCAGAACCTGGAAATACTACCGGGGCGGTATGGCAGATGACATTCACATCTATGACTTTGTCACCGGTCAGATGGAGAATATCACAAACAATCCCGCTCAGGATATTTTCCCAATGTGGCACGGAGATAAAATCTATTTCTGCAGCGATCGCGATCGTACGATGAATTTATTTGTCTATGACATACAAACAAAACAAGTGCGCAAGCTGACAACATTTACTGAGTACGATGTTAAATTTCCATCGCTGGGAAATAATGCAATCGTATTCGAGAATGCAGGCTACATCCACCTGTTTGATTTAGCTACCGAAAAGACCTCGAAGATTTCCATTACCATTTCAGATGATGCGGTCGCTGGCAGAAATGAGATCATCGACGCTTCAGCATTTATCGAAAATGGAGACTTCGATCTTGGACCTGATGGTAATAGATTAACAATCACAGCAAGAGGTGATATCTGGACGCTTCCGGCAAAAGATGGATACACCCGCAATCTCACTAAATCACCGGGTTCACATGAAAGAGGAGTTGCATGGTCCCCTGATGGAAAATACCTGGCTTACATCAGTGATAATTCAGGAGAAGATGAAATCTATATTCAAAAACAGGATGGAAGCGAAACTGCCATCAGGTTAACAAATGATGGCGATACATATAAGTACGGACCCCAATGGTCACCGGACAGCAAGAAAATCATGTGGGATGATAATAAGCTTCGACTCTCTTATGTAGACATCACTGTAAAACAAACCATTCTCGTCGACCAGGCTAAAGCAGGTGAATTCCGTGGATCCAACTGGTCACCGGACAGCAAGTGGATCACCTATACACGCGTGGATGATAACCTTGTCAGTGTTGTCTATTTATATGATGTCGTCAACAAGAAATCACATCCTGTAACAGACCATTGGTATGATTCATATGGAAGTGTGTTTAGTCCTGATGGGAAATATTTGTTCTTCACTTCAGACCGCGATTTCGCACCCACCTATGGCAGGACAGAATTCAATCATACCTATTCTGACATGTCAAAAGTTTACCTGATGACATTGGCGAAATCAACACCATCACCGCTTGCTCCAAAGAATGATGAAGTACAGGTGAAGTTAGATTCAGCAGATATTTC
>JANMVA010000304.1:0-5793 GCA_031392195.1 Saprospiraceae bacterium
GCTTTCTGATAAGGATTATCTACTCTTAACTTAATCGTGACATCGTTAGGGATCAATCCATCATTCAGCGGAAGCAAGGAGACAGTTGGATCATTGGATAACAATGGAATGGATACCCAGGCCATCGTCCGGGCTAATCCAATTGCTTTTGTAACACCGGTGCGATTTAATATTGACCGCATTTCTACACCTGCATCGTATTTTGTTCTGGTGACATAGATATAGTGCTGTCCACCGCCATATAGTGAGGCTGGATTTGGTGCCGGATCTGAACCTAAGATGATTTCAGGTCTTGGGTTCCACAACATATCATATGCTTCTGTTCCCAATCCAAACCCTTCGGCTACAAAGTCTCTGTACACTGTGTTTTCACCAAAGAAGATATTCAGACGTTCACCTGTTTCCACATTGACAGCATAACCTGGAAACCATCCCATGCCTGTCAATGGATTGCCCTGTGCATCAACAGCACCATCCGGATCAGGGAAGCCATCAAGGTCATTGTCTCTTTTTCCTACCGATGGACGGCTCCTGGGCTGGAGGCTTCTTTTATTTCCTTCGGTTTCAAGACCGACACCCGGCTCGTTTGTGCTAGTATGATAAGCGTTAGCAGTTTCAACGACAACGCAACGACTCCATTTACTTGTGTCAGAAGTAATAATGATGTCCACATTTGGAAGGTTTTGCAATGTTCCATCAAAACCTGCGTCAGAATAAGTTCCACCTGTCGGATCAACCCATCCTGGTGTAATAGTGAAGTTATCAGGATTTTCAGGTGGTTCCTGAGTAGCATAATCTGTCAGGATAAATGGATACCATGGAGCTGTATTTGAAAATGCTTCGAATGGATCATCTTCAAAAGCCGGATATGCTTCCAGTTCTGTTTGAATATAATTGAAAAGGGGTTCTCCAGCCAGGTCATCCGGCAGGAAGGTTAACCATGGTACTTCATTGTTGTCTTCAAACTCGATATCCCATCCGATAAATCCATTAGATGGATCCGCCTTATCACCCGCATCATCAGACTGTCCAATGAATACAGAGAAACCAAGATCGGCCATCAATTGCTCATTTAATTGAGCTATTGGCTTTTCACTAATATAGACTTTGGACGGATTATTTTCATTCCACAATCTCCAACCGGTATTCAGAGAAAGTGTATCTCCGGGAATCGGATCTACAAATTCGAGAATATAGGTTCCATCCTGTACGATCAGCGGATTGAATACCTGAACGCGGATCGGGGCTGCACCAGGCAAGTAAGTTATTACACCATTATTGTTTCCACTCAGTATCTCATTGTATTCTTTAGGATCCATCTCGAGGAAATTCTCTCCTGCACCAACTCCTTCCAGTCTTGTGACAATAGGTCCTTCACCATATAATCCATTGATCAATTTATATGTCTGTGGATGTGGTAACGGATCGTATACTCTCAGATTTCTTCTGCCTTCCAGATACGGAGCACGCTGACCGGTGACACCCACCGGATCAAATGGCTCAAATTCATTGTATGCATAAGCAATTGCGATGTAGTAATAATGCTTATGATTGATCAGTCTTCTATCGCCGGAAGCAAATTGATCTTCAGTGATCCGGAATGTATGCCTGATACCTGCATCAGCTCCGTCAACTTGTTGTTCAGGAACCCATATCAATGTATTATTTGGTCCATCAACAGTTTTCCAATTATATAAGGTTGAAATACCATTTCGTTTGTCAACCTGGAAAACCAACCGGGCCTTATTGATATCTTCCAACTCACCGGTAGTGACATTACCATTCAACAACTGGTATACGAGGTAGCCTTCAAAGACATAGTTGCTGTCCTGGGTTCCTTCCGGAATCTCGAGACCACGCTGCCTGTATAGTTCATTGAAGTTGTTAGATGATTCGTCATTGCTTATGACCATGATCAATTCACGATCGAGCTCGATCCAGTCGAGATCGGGTGCATCAGGTCCGTCAGGAAGAATAAAGCAGTTGTTGAACAAGGCTTGTGCGAGGTCATCAGCAGCTCGCAATTCACTCAGATCAGGACAAGGGTATACCTGATCAGGTACCCATACTGCACCAATGATGAGTTCATTGATGGCACCTGGATCGAGACGGAATGGGCCAGTCGCCTGGATAGTTCGAGGATCCATTTGTCCAAGGCTGGCAGAGCACATAGACCAGTCATTAATATCATCCGGGTTGCCTGTAAATGCATAGGGGACCCTGAGGCCTCCGCCACCATTATAACCACTCCCTCCGAATGTGTAGGGATTACCATCTCTCCACGATCCGGATAAATAGTTGTAAAACTCCTGACCAGTTTGTGGATCCCACATAGCGTTTGGCCATGAACCTGCACCCTGGCGAAGGTGGTAGGTGAACGATGACATCCCCAGTTCTGTCAGAAAGTCAACATCAATGACTAAAAGTGAATCACCAATGACTGCAATTGTATCATAGAGTTGACCATATACTTCGTCATCCAGTGGAAGGCCATTATTAGGTATTGTATCAATAATACGGACTGGTTTTCTCGGACCTCTGAAATAATCTATTCCGAGGATGGGTACTTCATTACAATAGGTTGTGCTTCCAGTCGAACAATCACAACCATTGTCACCATCAAGCTCATCCTGGTTGTACGTGTACATCAGGCTGCGGCTGGTATCGCAACCGATAAAATCGTCTTCGGAGCAGCCGATGTCAGGATCTACCCACATACCGAAGAATGTACTATCGATAGCCGATACAGCTCTGTTGATGAGCTTGTAGCGGTAGAATGTCATGTTGTTGATGTGGTCATTCGTCGCGTAGCCAAATGCCTGTACCTGCACCTCCATACGGATCGGGTCGGCACTGGAATTGGTATGTGAGTTACCGGAATCGTTATAAACCCAGAATACAATTTCATCCGGGAAGTTGCTCTCCTTTGGACATCCTCTGACTTCAATCGCGGGATAATCGCCATCACATGGATCATATCTTTCATCACCATTGCTGTCAAAGAATGCACCAAGTCCCTGTGTATCATTTGGAAGATCGAAATCATAATACTTGCCCCAATGCGGATTGCCGCGGGCTGGATATTTCTTGAGTTCATCCGGAACAGCCTCGCAGTTGAATGGAATGCCTGCAACAATTGCTGTCTTATATGCCAGGATATGTGCACGAATGGTCAGTCCCTTAACGACAAAAAACTGATCCCATTTTTTACAGGTATCCGAACCGGTCGTACCAATGGTAGATAAGGGGCCGGGCCAGTAGTCGTTATGTGTTGCGTTCCTGTATGTCTGGGCGGCCATTTTAAGATTACCTGCATCATCGAATCCTCCGAGCCAAACTGCACCGGCGAATATGGATGAAACACCTGGTACACCCAATGCAGGGTCAACCGCGGGTACGATATATGCACCGTTTTCCAGATCCCACCATTTATCCCCGCCATTTAGTAACCGGGCGCGCACATTGTTGATGGCGAGGTCGCGGGACATTGTAGCTGGTGCACAATCTGATCGATAGTTGATAGGACTGTCAGCCGGGGCGACCCCGGGAGGTCTGTTGGGTTCAATCCAGGCATATGATTGCAATGCGGAAAACATCAGCAGTCCTGCCAGTATGAGCCTTAATCTTTTTTCCATGATACTCTTTAACTAATGAAAGAAAAGGATATTGATAATCTAAATTGAGATCGAATTAAAACTGGACGGAAGCTCCCAGGTAAATCCTGCGCGGTGCAGTGAAAAAACCTGAATTGAGCGCTCCCATTTGATAAGAGAAAAGATAATTATCCACATCATTCTCTCTTCCGGTATCGATCAGTGTTTCAATAGATGATGCACCTTCGGGCGTCTGCAGGTATCCATCATCATACGCTGAACCTGATGCAGAATACAAACCAACGATATTTCGTGTGTCCAGTAAGTTTTCTATGCGTAAATAAACATTGGCGTATAAGGAACTTTGAGATTCAACTGAACCCAGACGGAATGATTTGTCTACACGCATATCAATGGTAAAATTCCATGGGAGGCGTGCACCATTGATCGAACCACCGATACCACTGCTACCATATCTCTCTGGTTTTTCACGTTTTGTATACGGACGTCCGGATGCGGCATTAGCCTGAAGACTTACACCTGCATTTGAAAAAACATCTTTGCCAAACCAACGCGGTCCGTTGTATTGCTTTCCAAATCCGTACCTGTAATCAAAGTTTGCAGAAAGCCTGTGTCTTTCATCAAATGATAATGCTGACAGGTAACGAAGATTGCCGCGTGAATTAAGTTGAAGATCTGATTGTGTTGTTGCGCTTGAACCAGTACCATCTGCAAACTGCAATGTGTAGGCTGCAGTCATTTCCAGGTTCTGTGTGCGACGCAAATCATAACTGAAAGAGAAGCCTTTCACCGTACCGAAATCCTGGTTGCCGAAAGAAGAATAGCTATTGCCCGGAACGCCAGGTACAAACAAATATGTCTGTGACTGGATCATGTCGCGCAACTCTTTATAATAAGAGCTCAATGTGATGGCGCTTGAGTTGGTAATTTTCTGTTTGAAACCAACTTCAAAGTCAATTGTCTTTTCCGGTTTGAGATTGGGGTTATTTCCCGGAGGTCCGTCAGACCAGTAAAAATAATTCAATGCAGTAGCAATCGTGTTGGATGGTGGTCTTTGCACGAGGACATCGTAGTGAACAAAGAAGTTAGCATCGTCAGAGATCGGGAATGAGAACGCAAGACGTGGCATCCAGCTCACCTGGGGCTTGTAGTCTTCAAATGATTGCTCGACGTTAAAACCACGCAGGCGAATGTTTCTTTTATCCTGGTCCGATTCGACATAGTATGGAATCGGGACTTCGTTACCGAGAATAATAGAACCATCATTTACCGGAGTGCCTTCTGATGTATACCACTGATCGCCATCGCGGTACGCACGCACATCGGTGCCTCCATCGGAAACCACATATACCTTCCAGTCATCCTGTACGGCAACACTTCTGTCTTCATCAGGATTTAATGTATAAAAATCTGATGCTGACATGATCTGATTAAGTGAATAAGGATCACGCAACACCTTTGTATTCGCATCATAACGATCAACTCGTAGTCCAAGGCGGAAAATGATATCCTTGAATGTGAATTTATCCTGGATGTAAGCAGCACTGTAGATAGGTTTATTACCTGCAACAGGCAATGTCCTGCGGCCGCTTCCATCTGCTGCTTCAGCTGTAAAGAAATCATCGAAGCTTGTGCTGTAAGGAAGTTTTTCTCCCAGATAATCATAACCATAATAGCCTATTGATTGCCTGTCAGTCAACTCACCCGCAGAAAACATGTTGAGATTCAACTGGCTTGGATCTATTGCATCAATATTGACATATTCATTCAGGGATTGTCCTGTGAGTAGCCTGATAGCTCTGTAGAATAATAAGTCTTCATTATTCTGGACAAGTGTCTGGTACTTGCAAACAAGAAACTGTTGCGGGTCTCCGCCCAAAATTAAATCGAGCGTATCCATACCTAAAATAATTGTGCTATCGAGACCCAGAATGTGCTTGCTATTGGCCCCGAGTCGCATATTATCCCACAGATCATTTGGATTGATGGACCAGCTACGGTCGTGACGCTGCTCGTATATTATACCTAACTGGATATTGTGCCTGCCTGCATCAGATCCTCCGGGGAAAAAATCGAAAGAGGCATTCATTGTTCCTGTATGAATATCATTTTCTGATTTGCTGAATGAATTGTATACAGCACCGGGCGCTGTGTGAAGTCCCGAATAAATGCTGTTTGT
>JANMVA010000306.1:0-4598 GCA_031392195.1 Saprospiraceae bacterium
CCATAAATAATGAAGGAAGCAGCTGGAACTTTGCGGACACATACAAGTTAGCCTGCCGGCCGGAATGTTTGGCATCTATATCCACCAATCCGTTGTAATTAATCAGGCTGTCAAAATTATTTACACGGATGTCCCGGATAGAATAAAAATAATCGTAATTCACTTTTAACTGCCGGATATCGAAACCGCTTTTTAAAACAAATTTTTGGGAAATGTTCCAATTCCAGTCCTGCTTCACGCCAAAGAAATAAAACCGTCTTTTATCTTTCAATAAAAAAATCCCCACATCTCCGTATTCATCCTTGTTATAAGCACCATTGCGGTTTTCTGAATTGAATCCGGCAAATAATAAAGTACGTGATGATAGTTTGGGATTATAATTTGATTTCAATGTCAGCCAGCTGTAGGTGTTTGTATATTTAATATCGGTGCTGTCGTAGTTGCCCTGATAAAGGTCGCTACGCTTTGTTTTATCATCAGCCCGGAGTGTGTGGAATGATAAAATATGTTTGGAGTTCAGTTTATATTCCACTTTCGCCATCAGATCTGAGTAGGATGGAATATTTTCAGATGGATTGGTGAGTTTGTAAAACACATCTAACATTCCCCTTCTTGCAGAAAATAAATAAGAACCTTTATTCTTTGCAAATGTGCCATCGGTATAAAACCTTGCATTCAATATACTAAATCCAAGCGAACCGTTGCTTATACCAATAGTGTTGCCGGTGCTTCAACGACTACGCTTTATGATATTGATTTCAATACTGGCAAACTTTTTCGCCAGGCTCCACCGAATGATGGCACACTGATTGAAGTTGGTAACCTTGGTGTGACAGGTTTATCTGAAGGGGGCTTTGATATTTCCTTCGACAACCGGTATGCCATTGCAGTTGCTTCCCTCGTGGATGATGGTGCGGGTACTTCCATTATTTATAATATCAATCTAACAACTGGCGCTGCGACACCTGTTGCAAAAACAGATAAGCGTTTGTTAGGCATAGCTATACCAACTGCACCGGTTGCATATGCGATTGATCTCGATCAGCAATTATGGATCTTCAATCCGCAACGTCCCGGATCAATTGTGAAAAAACCAATAACTGGTTTAGTAGCAGGTGAGAAACTAGCCGGCATGGACATGCGCCCCATCAATGGTCAACTTTATATTCTGGGAAGAACCAGCAGGATCTATACAGTCAATATGTCCTCAGGTGTTGCAACGCAAGTTGGTGCTGCACCATTTTCTCAAACATTGAATGGTACACGCTTTGGATTTGATTTTAATCCAACGGTTGACCGCATTCGTATTGTCAGCAATAAAGGACAAAACCTTCGGGTACATCCTGTGACGGGAGATATCGCAGTCGTGGATGGTGCATTGAACCCCGGCGTCCCTTCAATCGATGCTGCAGCGTATACACAAAACTTTCCCGGTGCAACTGCAACGACTTTGTACGTGATCGATTATCAGCAGAATAAACTCTATACACAGGCTCCTCCGAATAATGGCACCTTGAATTTCGTAGCAACACTCGATGCTGATATCAGAGAGTCCAATGGATTTGATATAGGCGGAAATTCAGGAAATGCCATGGCCGTGATTACAATTGGTGACGACACTTACATGGCAGGAGTAGATCTCGTGACAGGGCATGTCACTACACAATACATCTTACCTGACCAGGTTTTGGGATTTGCGATTGGCATAGGGTTCTAATAAATTAATTTTTAAAAGTATACAAAAAGAGTAGGGACAGGTGCAGCCTGTTCCTACTCTTTTTACGTGGTTTCAAACGCAAAGTTTCTCAATGCGGAGAGAGAGGGGTTCGAACCCTCGGTACAGTTGCCCGTACAACGGTTTTCGAGACCGTCCCATTCAACCACTCTGGCATCTCTCCTGGCAGGATAAATCTCTGAAAAACCTCTAACATTCATGAAATCTTCAACAATGCCATCAACTCCGGCTTCTGCAATCTGGCCACCGGAATTTGTGTGCCGTCCCGCATGATCAGGTAGCCACCCTGCCCTCGCACATATCGCTCGACATGGTTGAGATTGGGAAGATAACTTTTGTGCGCGCGAAAATATTGAGGGAACTGAAACATGCTTTCCATTTCCTTCAGCGTTTTGGCCACGAGATATTTTTTAGAGCTTGACAGGATCACCCATGTATAGTTGCTGTCAGCCTGCAGATAAGAAATATCATTGATGTGCACCATTGTAAATCCATCCGATGTTGGCAAGGCTATTTGTTCAATACCCGTTCGGGCTTGCACATGGATATTCTGGATAAGCGCTTTCAAACTGTTCTTGTCAAGTCGCTGTTGATGACGATCCTGCACTTTCTGAACAGCCTGGATCAACTTTGCTTTGCGAACAGGTTTTAGTAAATAATCGACGGCATTAAAATCAAATGCTTTGATCGCGAACTGATCGTAGGCTGTAACAAAGATGATGTCGAAATCGATATCAGGTAACTCCTGCAACAATTCAAATGCATTCATACCCGGCATCTCGATATCCAGGAAAAGAATATCAGGTGGATTGTCTTTCAACAATTGCAGACCGGCAAAAGGATCCCGGCAAGTGGCTTCAATGATGATCTCCGGACAATATGCTTTGATCTCAAAGGCGAGTGATTCCAGGCTATTCTTTTCATCATCGATCAATATTGCTTTTAATGTGTTCATCCGGCTGACATTTACAAAGCACCATTTAATGAGGGGATGCAAATGACGACTCTTGTTCCGATTGCCTGATTGTATTCGTCTTTTTTATCAAGCACCTCGGCAGTGATGCCCAGCGCATCCAGCTGATTCATGATCTCAATCCGGTCGTGCGTGATCCCCATTCCCATGCTTTTGTATTTGACGGCAGAGAGGCTTTTCATTTTTTGTGAAGCTGATCGCCCTACCCCGTTGTCATCTATAATGCACTGGATCATGTGATTTTCTTCTTTGAATTGTAATGTCAACTGACCTTTCTCTTTCTTGTGCATCAGTCCATGCCAGATTGCATTCTCAACATAAGGCTGTAGCAGCATCGGCGGTATTTTGATTTTATCCAACCGGATACCTTCATCCACGATGCAATTGAAATTGAATCCATCTTCAAACCTCAGTTGTTCGAGTTCAACATACAACATCAGCGTTTCAATTTCTTCCTGGAGGGAAATTGATTTTTCGCGCGAGTGATGCAGGATCATCCGGATCAGGTGAGCGAAGTTGGATAAATATTCGGCAGCGAGTTCGGGCTTTGCCTGCAGGATATAATTCTTGATCGAATTCAGGCTGTTGAACATGAAGTGCGGGTTCATTTGAGACCGGAGGGACGTCAGTTCGAGCTCTGCCATTTTCTTATTGATCTCTGTTTTTTCAGCTTCATTTTTTTTCACCCTGTTGATACGCCAACGAGTCCATGCGAATACAGATCCTGTGATCAGAAGTATGGTCATAAGAATGAACCAGGCTTGTTGATAGAACGGTGTGCCTACTATAATGGAAAGCGATTTTACTGGTGCAAGACTGGCAGGTTTTCCGGTTTTGACTTCAAACGTGTATTGACCCGGAGACAAAGCAGGAAGTGTGACCAGCTTGTTTTGTCCAATGGAAATCCAACTGTCATCCAAACCTCTGATGCGATAACTATATTCTAACCTGTAATCATCGGGATAAGAGAGGCCCTGGAATTCGATATCAATTAATTTCTGACCGGGATTTAATTGAAGTTCATATAAATTGTTAATCGCCTGGTCAGTTCTCACTTGCTGGCCACTGATTCGAATATGTTTGATGATAACACTCTCATTTGTAGGCGTCGTAGAATTCCAAAGATTATCCGTATTGAAGACGATCAGGCCATTTGAACATACTGTAGCAATTCTGTGATCTGAAATACTGATGACTTGTCGAGGATCGGTCCCGGGGTATGGCAATCCTTCTTTTGTGCCAAAAAACCTGACTTCTCTGGTGACAGGATCGATTACGTTTATTCCACTATTGGTAAAAGCCCATATGCGACCATTGTCATCAGGATGTAATTCTGCAGCAGTAGGATTGACCAATCCATCGTTGAGTGTAAATCCATCTTTGAGTATCAGGCTATCATTGACAAGTTCGAACCGTCCAATGATTTCAGGTGTACTGACCCATACAAAGCCTTTCTTATCCTCTCCTGCATATTGCACATGAAGAAAGTATGGATTGATGGTTTGATCATATTTAAGGGCCGTTACTTTACCGGATACCAGATCAACCGTAAAAATTTCATTTGAAAACAGGTAAGCCTTATTATTTTTCCCAAACATAAATCCATCAAAATCATTATCGTTTGATTTGGCATAATCAGATCCGGGAAAATCATCCATATTAATTTCCCTGATGACTTCATCTTTGACGTGAAACCAGGTAAAACGGCTCATCCCGATAGCACCAACCCAGCCATCCTCAGCGGACTTGAGATTCCAAACCCACGGAAGATCTTTATCCTTACCCGGTTTAAGACTGCGAATGATATTTCCTTTCTGTGCATCCAACTCGTGAAATGCCCCACCACCTGCAAGCCATAACCTGTTTTTCGAATCAAATGTGATACCATGG
>JANMVA010000315.1:0-7585 GCA_031392195.1 Saprospiraceae bacterium
GATTGAGATATATTTTTTGAGACGCAGCCCTGCGGGCTGCATCTCTACGGCGGGTGCTACCCGCCGCTAATCAGATGGCGACCTTTCAGGGCTTTTAAAAATCCTATGCAAATACACTAATGAATAGAACACGAATAATCAGACGAGTATTCTAAGAAACTAGCTTTTGGATAGTGAGCTGAGTAGCGGTTGGCTGTAGCAAGAGGTTGAGTGTTGGCAAGTCGAACCATAGCACATGGATGAGTGTAGCAGGTGGAAGTACACGGTTCTCCCATTCTCACATTCTCACTTTCTCATTTTCTTCCGAATCCGATGCTAAACCTTCCGATTGCGAAAGTCACCCTCTATTTTAGAATCTCCCAGACATTGGCTATCTATGCACCATCAAACAAAACTCATCAATACTCCATTGAATTATGAATAAACTGACTTCCACTAAGCTGATCAGCACTATTATCGTTGCTTCAAGTCTTATAAGCCCGAATCTTTTTGCCCAGGCAGACATCGATACCATGATGATCGTCTCACCGATGCAAACTGATAGACCAGACCTGACAGAAACTGCTGCGCTTGTCCCAAAAGGATATTTCCAGATGGAAAATGGGTTCTCAATCGAAGACACCGAACCGGGATTTATTTACACACACCCATCAACTCTTTGGAAAGTGGGTGTAAGCGAAAACTTTGAGCTGCGTGTATTGACAGAATACATCAACATCCAGCTTGATCCAAATCCGAAAGTCGACGGCTTCCTACCCGTTCAAGTCGGATTTAAATCCAAATTGCTGGATCAGAAAGGAATTGTACCGCAAGCTGCTTTTATTGGTCACTTGTCATTACCTGGTGTCGCATCCAAACAATTCCGGCAAACATACTTTGCGCCGACAATGATTCTTGCATTCCAGCATTCCATCCAGGATCGCTTTTCAGTTTCATACAATGTGGGCGCAGAATGGGATGGTGAGACACCAAGACCCGATTTCATTTATTCCCTGGCTGTTAGTGCAGGGATCATAGGTGGGCTTGGCATCTATGGCGAAGTGTATGGTCGTGTACCTCAGCAGCGTGAAGATGATGCCGAGTTGAGAGCAGATGCCGGACTCACTTATCTGATCACCGATGATGTGCTCGTTGATGTCTCTGGTGGTATCGGAATTACAGACAATGCTCCGGAAAAATATGTCGCAGTTGGATTTTCTTACCGATTTAAGATGTAATACTGCGTTTTGAAAAAATATTTCTACATCGGTTGCATACTCATTATTTTGTTTGAAGCTGCCAGTGTCTTTTTTATCCTTCCCATGCCAGGCAGCCAGGAAATGGAAAGTATTGGTTTTGCCTATTTTCTTTTTCGTTGGAAATGGGTTTTCAGGATCGCCGGCATTGCACTCATGCTCTTAGGTGCAAAAGCCGCATGGGAACATTCCCGGATACTTTCTATTGGCCTATTGATTGTAACATTAGCTACAATGTACATGTCCAACTTCCGCATGAAGGCCGATCGAATGTTTTACGAACCTGAAGTCGTCAACATGGTCGGTAAGGAAGACAACATAGTAGATGAGAATAAATTGGTGTTAGGTGTAGTCCATAACGAGGAAGCAGCGGCTTATCCAATTAATTACCTGGCATATCACCATAAGATCCATGACACCATTGGCGGAAGACCGTTCATGGCAACCTATTGCAGTGTTTGTCGCACCGGTCGCATTTTTGAACCCATCGTGGAAGGTCATAAAGAAAATTTCCGTCTTGTCGGAATGGATCATTACAATGCAATGTTTGAAGATCAGACAACGAAAAGCTGGTGGAGACAGGAAAGCGGAGAGGCTGTTGCCGGGAAATTAAAAGGCCAAACGCTGCCTGAATATCCTTCGGTTCAGACCACCTTGAAAGAATGGCTTGTACTCTATCCGAACTCTTTGATCTTCCAACCGGATTCAGCTTTCCAGTCAGAGTATGATTCACTCGTCGATTTTGAAACAGGAATGCGGAAGGGCAGACTCGAACGAAGGGATACAGCGTCATGGCAGGAAAAATCCTGGATTGCCGGCATCGAAATAGATGACGATGCCAAAGCTTATGATTGGAATGAACTTGTCGAAAAACAAATCATACACGATGTGATTGGCTTTCATCCCATCATCTTGTTTCTGGCCGATGATAGCACTTCTCTTTTCGCTTATATCCGAACATCGGAAGTTCAACAGTTTAGTATCCAAAATGATACACTGTCAGATGGATCTGCTAAATACAATTTACTTGGATTTCCAATCGGCAGTCGTGTTGAGCCTTTGAAACACATCCAGGTATCACAAGAGTATTGGCACAGTTGGAAAACATTCCATCCGGAAACGATGAAGTAGTTTTTACAGCCCTTAAATCCTACAGTCCCTAAATCCCGCCGCCCCTAAATCCCCTTAAGGGGACTTAACAATACTTTTACCTCAGGGGCCATGATTTATTAAGTCCACAGTTGGTGAGCTGTAGCATCGGGATGGATTAAGTAAGTCGAAGCATTAGGGGATTTAGGGGCTGCTAGATCAAACAACCAATCCCCTGTTTATTTTTTCCATAATAAAACCGATCTTGATTGGGAATTGTCAATATCCTGGTGTTGAAAAACAATCCAAAATCCAAAATCCCCAATCCAAAATCGAAGGAGATCCTCATCATCGATAACCTGGCTACGTTTGAGAAAGTAGTCAACAGGGACTCCCGGCGATATGATATTAATATGATGGTGATGCCGGGCACCATTGAAGATAAACACAAAGATGTGGATCCTGAAAAAGGGATCCAACCACTTCGACGTCAATTCAACTTAATATACCTGCTGCTTGGTGGTACGCATGATGCACACCTCGGTGCCGACTATCGATGGCTTAAACCGAATGACCTGGTAATCGTGCCCGAAAATTTTTTATACGCTTCATCACACGTGCACAATTGCACGGGTTTTTGCATCCATTTTAAAAGTGAATTCATTCAGCCATTATTGAAAGGAGCACTCTCCGAAGATTTTCCCTTCTTTGACCTGCAGGCCGAACATGTGATCAACGTGACTTCTGAAGAAAGCCTTCGAATACAGGATGCTTTTAAAAACATCATTGTCGAGTACAACCGTTTCTCTGCTGAGAAGGACTTTATTTTACGTAACTATATTCATATTCTTCTCCTTCTCGTACGTGAACTGTACAGGCCACATGCAAAAGAAATAGATGAGAATTCCACTCGCGCACTCAGGATTACCAATCAGTTTAAGCACCTGCTGGAAAAAAACTTCATTGAATGGCGAGAGATCAAACAATATGCAGCAGCTTTGCATATCACACCTAAATACCTTTCAACAGTTGTAAAGGAGACAACAGGAAAATCCCCAAAGGATCTCATGAATGATATTTTACTACTGGAAGCGAAAGTCTTACTGGGCTCTACCGATAAAACGATTTCAGAGATAGCCCATCAGCTCAGGTTCGAAGATCAGTCCCACTTTAGCCGCTTCATCCGGCAGCATACCCAGGCTACACCGGGACAATGGCGTAAAAAAGGCTCTTTTATACCCGCATAAGCGAATTCTGTACAATTTATGATCATGTCCAGTCTCCCATCTTTGTCTTGAAAAGTTGATCAACACAACTAGAAATTTTTTAAACAAAAAACATAGTTATCATGAAAACATTGATTTTAATTTCCGCAATCAGCCTGACCTTTATTTTAATGTCACACAGACCTGAGCATGTTGCATTTCCCGGAGGTGATCAGGCTCTTTTAAAAGCGTTCGACAAACCGGATGAAGTAAGAGAATTCCCGCTTGGGAAAGTTGAACTTGTGAATGTCAACGGAGCCATGATTGGCCGCGCTACCTTCCAGCCCGGATGGAAATGGTCCGAATCAGTACAACCACTTGTCAAAACAACGAGCTGCGAAGCACCCCATTTTCAATACCACGTATCAGGTGTGCTAAAAGTAAAAATGGACGATGGTACAATTCTCGAATGCAAGCCAGGTACCATTTCTTTCCTGCCGATGGGCCATGATGCCTGGGTAGTTGGCGAGGAACCAGCTGTCGTTGTCGACTTCCAGGGCATGCTGGACTATGCTATGAGCAAATAGAATTTTGCGGAATTATTGAAATGTTGAAGGGGCACAAGTTCGTGCCCCTTCAACATTTTGGATCATCCCGTGCCTGCATTCTAAGCAAATTCTAAGTTCTAAGCAAAATTTAAGGGTTTCTATTTAGTAATTTTGCGGTATGATAAAGAGAGTCCAATTACTTGTTTTCGGATTGATTGCTATATTTTCTTCATTTAATCTTCAGGCTCAGGAATCGTTTTCAGTACTTGGGAAAGTAATGTCTGCAAATTTTAATGAGCCACTTGCCGGGGCATTAGTGAAGTCTCCTGAAGGAGAAGCGGTTTACACGGATGAGAATGGAAATTTTAAGATGACGGTAGTCAATGTTCCAACTAATATATCGATCGAATTTCTTGGTTTTGAGAGTGTCACAGTTACGCCGGAGAAGAACGGAACAAGCTATGTAACAGGAGTCATCCGGTTAAAGGAGAAAACCACTTTTCTCAAAGAAGTTCAGGTCAGTGCCGCGCAAATGCCATTCCGCAATTCATTTGAAGGCAGTAATTATTACGTTAGTCCTAAACTGATGAATGATATTCAACCCATATCGACAGAAGAAGTTCTAAAGACAATTCCTGGAGTAAACGCGATTGGCGATATGGGACTTTCTAATCGTTTAAACGTAAGTATCCGGGGCTCATGGGGAAGACGATCTGAGAAAGTTTTAATGTTGGAGGATGGATCACCGATTTCACCGGCACCATATACTGCACCTGGAGTGTATTATAATCCCATCAGTGATCGCGTGGATGCCATTGAAGTATATACCGGTGCCGACATTTTGCGCTATGGACCAAATAACATGTTTGGTATCATAAATTATATCACTCCAAAACCTCCTCAACAACCTGGTTTGCGCGCAAAGTTTTCAGGAGGTCAACATGGTTATTTGACAGGTCTGTTATCATATGGAGGGACATGGAATAAAGTAGGGAGTCAGATAGAAGCCGTGTATAAAAAATTTGATGGATTCACTGACAATTCCAACGTCGCGATGATCAATCTCAATGCAAAGATTTTTGCTGAATTATCAGAAACCCAATCCCTCTACTGTAAAATCAGTGGCCAATTTGAAGATAACCTTGCTTCATTAAGCGCACTCACACCCTACACGTTCGCCCTTGATCCAAAACAAAATCCTTTTGATGCAGATAGATTCACAATGCATCGATATGGACTGGATATCATACACAAGTGGTTGCCATCAAAGGATGCAAGCCTGACGACTAAAATTTTTGCTTCTGATTTTGCAAGGGACTGGTGGCGCCAGGTCAATGTAGTGATCAAGGCCGCTGATGTGCGCAATTATGTAGGTGAGGAAATTTTTAGTGACCGTTATTCTTATCTGGAAGGCCACTCTGCAGGTGATGAAGATTTTGTCCGCGTTGGAAGAATTAACTTAGGCAACGAAGCCACGACGGACAGCAGATGGCATTTTACGGTCAGCGCAATTGAGGAGACGTTCCAAAAGTCCTGGAATCATGATACCTGGACAAATCAGATTGAATTTCAAATCAAAGGTTACAGCGAGACTTATAAAGATATTGTGCTGGCAAATGATTCTACCCGCTGGGCCACAAATGGTCGTTTTACCACAGACCTTGCCTATTCACTTAAGTCTTTTTCTGGTTATGTGCGTGACCATTTTACATGGAAGCGTTTCCAGGTAACCCCGATTGTGAGAATGGAACAAGTGTGGATGGACCAACTGAATCGGTTGACTGCATCGCAGAATCCGGATATCGATGATGAAAATGAATTGAAAAGAAATAACTCATATTATGTCATCCAACCCGGACTTACCCTGGGCTACCAGCTTGACCATTTGAAGGTGTTCGGTAGTGTATATCGAGGTTATATAGCACCTTCGAAATATTTTGCTTTTTTAGTGGAGCGTGATGGAGTGCTCACAAATCCTTTGGTCGATGAATTTGACAGCAATATCAAACCAGAAGTAAGTCTTAATGCAGAGCTGGGCATTCGCGGAGAATTCATTCCCGGTCGTATCTATGGTCAGGTTGCATACTTCTCTAATTCAATTTCGAATTTTTATCTCGCAGGCTGGAATGAGTTTTTTGACAAACTTGGTACCATTCGTATCCAGGGTATAGAAGCAGCCATGCGAATTGAGTGTCTGCCATTAAGCAGCGATCATAAATTTAGCATACAACCTAACCTGACACTTTTGAAATCTACAGTGCAAAGTGGAGAATTGGTAGACCGTCATTTATTTTCTCAGGTAAAGCATAGCCAGGCAACCCGCGAAGAATTTGTTAATAAAGTAAACGGTAATCCAGATGGGTACGATGTTTTTGTTAAAAATCAAAGCGGCCAGGAAATTGAATTGGATAGGCCAGTGACTGTTGATGACCTTTCATTTATTACAAAAACTGTGTATCGGTTTGGTGATGGTGGTATTCAGGATGGCGCAACACCTTATTCACCACCTGTTGCATTCACGATTAATTTATTCTATTCCTATAAAAACCTGACAGCAGGATTTGGATTCAATCATGTGGGAAAGCAATATGCTGAGTTTGCCAATTTTGAAAATGAATCTGCTGATGGCGCTATTGGAGTCATTGACCCTTTCCAGTCTATGGATGTCAATCTTAATTATGATCTGAATCTTGAAAGAACAAGGTGCACTGTATTTATAGTTTGCAAAAATCTCACGGACAAAGTTTTTGTTGCATCAAGGCTTAATCGCGGGCAGTCAGGTATCATGCCAGGCGGTTTTAGACAGATCAATGCAGGGATTAATTTTATTTTTTAATTCCAATCTGACAAGATTCATTTTGGGTCTTGTCCATCAGGTAATCCACATATTCGCATCTTTCCGTTGTTTCGAATCCTGTCTGCATGGAATTGAAGGTTTAGTTACTTCCTATGGAATTTTTGCCTTAAATGTATCCATCAGGTTTCCAGAGCATTAGAATTTTAACCCAGCCCTGGGGTATGGAGCTCGGATGGCCGTTGATTTGTCCTCACCTTTGCCGTCAAATTATAGATAGTCAACCTGCCTGATTTTTAGCAAATTCTAAGGAATTTTAAGGCTATTTTTATGTATATCTGGGCCAGTCTGTTATCTTTATATATCTGAAAATTTGTCTGATCGCATTTTTTGCTCAACATAGTTAGCAGAAGAATCAACGAAAATTGCATAGTACCACGGTCAATTGTTGTTCATTTTTTGTCCAGCAATTGACTTTTTTATTTTTCAGCCTGTTTCCGGTTGCTTATTTTATCCTTGATGTGATCTATGAAAAATGTCTTTGAATGTATTGATGCGCATACATGTGGTAATCCTGTCCGCGTCATTCAGAAAGGGCATCCCCCGTTACAAGGCCATACCATTCAGGAAAAACGAAAACATTTTCTCCGTGATTATTACTGGATACTCACCGGCCTCATGTTCGAGCCACGCGGTCACGATATGATGAGTGGA
>JANMVA010000323.1:0-2672 GCA_031392195.1 Saprospiraceae bacterium
GATACCCTTGATGATGGCTCCATTAAAGAGGACGATCCAAATAATACCTCAAGAAAATACGCAAGTTATGTTCCCTATTGGGCTTAATCTTATTTGACGGTTATTTGATAAAAGGGCCATAATCTGATATTAACTTGCTGATTATCAGCCACTTTTTATTTGATGGTTATTTGATTTTTGGCCTAATAATCTTTTAGTATGCACTTAAGACCCATCTCACCCCAGATTACGCTTTTTCTCAGCAGTTAGATATTAGGATGATGCAATATCTTTTCCAAAGCTTCAATTTCAGAGGTGATGTGGCAACAATCTCAATACATGTTGTTATATCAACTTAAATCAAAAAGCCCCTGTTCTACCTTAAGAACAGGGGCTTTCTTTTAAGGCCAAATGCATGATTATTCGTTCCGCACGATTAAAACCATTTTTGATCTCGTTTCTTTCGAAGAAGTTAATTTAACCAGGTAAGCACCTTCGGCCATTTCGGAAAGATCACCAGACCTTTCGTTCATTCCTTTTTCAACTATTATATTTTCACGCAGAACGACTGCACCGAGAAGATTCATTACACTCAGTTCAACCATCTCTTTTTCGTGCGAGAAGAACTGCATTTGGAACACACCATCCGTCGGATTTGGCCTTACCTCAATGGCATGTGAAAATTCACTTGCCGGACCATTCTCTCCATTGGTATGTTGTATATCAGCCACCTGAACATTCTCATGAGGATTGCTTGTGAAACCACCGAATGAAAATAAACAATCCAGTGTCGCATTGCAGACCGTGCTACAACCATATGCATCTGTAACAGTTAATGCGATATCCACCTCTGAAAAACCGACGTAAATCGATATTGAAGAAGTGCCTTGTCCGCTTTGTATCAAGCCTGAGCCTAAGACATCCCACGCATAAGTAAGGGTCCCAAGACCGCCGAATGTAGAACTATTGATGACAACTCCATGCGAATTGCAATCCACCAAACCAGGAAGGATAATATCGCAATCAAGGAATGTGTCTGGTATCCAGAGAATACTCTGTGAAACTTTTGCTGCATTCCCGCAAGGATCAGTAGCAATCCACAATCTGGTCACGAGGAATTCTCCCGGGTTCACTCCAGGTGAAACTGATTCAGAATATGCAATATTCACAGGTTGTCCGTAATCATCTGCCTGAATCAATCCAGGCAGGGGGAGCGGCTGGCAAATAATTGTAACATCATCAGGAACATCAACAAAGACCGGAGCAATGTCATCCATGATATCCACACTAAATGAAATGGAGGAAGAATTACCACAGACATCTGTTGCCACCCATGTATAGACCCGTCTCTCATAGTATCCATCTGCAATACAATCAGCGGCATAGGATATAGCTAAATCAAAGACAGGATCGATAGCCTGGTCACATTCATCTTCAACAAAGATGCTGTACACATCCAGTTCATCGAGCTGTTCCATAATGCTTGTTTGGGACAACAGGACCAGGTTGTAAGGATTATCAATCATTTTGGTGATCACTGACCATGTCGGATATAAAATCGCAGGTGGTGTGTGATCTTCCTGGACAATGATCTGGGATACCTCACTCACATTTCCGCAAACATCCTTAGCCGACCACAAACGTTCGATGACTTTTCCGTCCCGGCAAGGAACATCTAATGTCATTTCCGTCATGGAGACTTCCACAAATTCCTTAGCGCAGGGATCCCATGCAGTGACGTCCGGAATTGATAAATCCTCACACAACTCAGGAATAACACCTGTAATGACAGGACCACTTCCATTTCCTACATGAATCGTTTGAAATACAGTGGTGGCATTCCCACAAGGATCAGTTGCTGTAAGACGTCTCACGATGTCATATTCATAAGGACAAGAACCAGGAACAATTGTTTCCAAGTTGGTTATGGTCACTTCACCACAGTTATCAGTTGCTTCAATTCCCGGGATTGGATCATTACATCCGATGGTCATTTCACCAATGAAATTGATAAATTCAGGAGCCGTCTGATCTACGATATTGACCATTGCAGTGAGCTGGGACTTGTTACCACAGAGGTCAGTTGCTGTCCACTCCAATAATAGTGTGGCCACAATGCCGCCATGTGAACAATCATCCGTTGTAATAATTTTTTGATTGAACGTAATGCTCACTCCTTTTGGACAATCATCATCAGCAAATACATCACCAATGCCGTATTCGGTATAATATCCATTATTTGCATTGCAATCAACTGTAAGAATCTCTCCAGGTGCCAGGGCTGCCAACTCAGGATCAATAAATTCCATTACCGGAGGATTATGATCATTGGGTATAAGGATAGCCGTATCGCGCACCATATTGCCACAAGGATCAAAGGCTTCATAAGTTCTGCTGAAGGCTACACCGGTTCCGCATGGATTTGGAATTTCTACATCCCAAAATCTGAAATTGCCACTACTACAATTATCAATGGCTTCGATTTCATCTAATGCCGGATCACCAATGCAGGCGATATCAGGAACACCAACCAAAACCGGCGGCTCATTGTCAACCAATCGGACGGTAATCGTCAATGTTGTTTTATTTCCGCATTGATCTATTGCAATCCAACGGTAAATTCTCTGCTCGATGTATCCAAAGAAATCACAATTCCGTGCAATGGAGGTCGTCTCACTAAATGTCACAGTTGC
>JANMVA010000677.1:0-8940 GCA_031392195.1 Saprospiraceae bacterium
CCTCAATCAAGGCGGCGCTTATGGTCCTGTGACATTTAATATCCGGAGTGGAACATACCTTGACACGCTTCATATCAAAGACTTTGATGGATCCGAATGCGATAACCCTGTGATATTTCAATCCGAAACTGGAAATGCAGCAGATGTGCTGATTACCAATCTCGGACTGAATGCACATACGATTGTATTGAAAGGAGCAGATGGCGTTATTTTTCAAAACCTCAGCATCACATCTGTCAATACCGCTTACCGGCACGTAGTCTCTTATTACCAACAAGCGCATTGTAATCAATTCCTGGATAATATTATCACAGGTTTTGAAAGTACTTCGTCAGCCGCAACTGCTGCAGTGATCCATTCTGCTAGCGGATTGGATACAGCTAATGTCTTCACCGGAAATTATATCGCCTATGGCTCGAACAGTTTTTACCTGTTGGGGAATAGTGCATCATCTTCGAATACACTTATCAAAGGGAATGTCATGTACAGACCTTACGACCGGGGAGTCTATGCCTACTACGATTATGGCATCAGGATCGATAGCAATCACATGAATGCCATCAGCACGAGCAGTCGAGGTATCGAACTGGAGTTATGTCACCGTATTCAAAGTATGAATGGAAATAAAATCGAAGTACCATCCGGCGATTATGGCATTATTCTATATGATAGTGATGGATTGACTTCAGATCCGGTGATCATTGCAAATAACTTTATCAGTGTATCAGGTACTGGCGTTGCCCGTGGTGTCTATATGACGCTGTGTGCATATACACAGATCGTTCACAATAATATTCACGTATATTCTTCCAATACCTCAGCTTCCAATACTTCACCAATCTATCTGACCAGCTGTCAGTCTACGTCCTTGCTTAACAACGTGCTTTCGAACTCCGGATTTGGATATGGGATATTTTCAAATAACAACACGACCTTCTCTTCTAACCGCAATGCGATTTACGTTGAAGGTGCCAACCTTGGCTACTGGAACGGAATCATTACACCCGGACTTACGGAATGGCAGACAGCCAGCAGCCAGGATGCGAATTCGTTAGATATCAATCCCCAGTTCATGTCAGATATCGATCTGCATGTCAGCAATATCCTGTTGAACAATGCAGGTCAGACGCTCTCTGTCATCACACATGATATCGATGGCGATCTCCGCAGTACTCCACCTGATATTGGGGCTGATGAATTTGATCCATCGATGGCTAATGATGCAGGTGTGTTTATGGTCGTCAGCCCGATGATCCCGTTTGTACATGGCAATCAGCCTGTAAAAATTGCCGTTAAAAATTATGGTTCTGATACATTAACCTCCGTAGACATCCGCTGGATCATCAATGGGATCGAGCAACCTATACATCACTGGAGTGGTGCTCTCCTTTCGGCCCAATGCGATACAATCATTGTTGGCAATTATACTTTCGCTTCGCATACCGCCCATGATCTGATATTTTGGACAGAATTGCCTAACAGTACACCTGACAGTGTGAGCATTAATGATACTATTTCGGTTTTCAATCTCTATCCATCCTTATCAGGAGTTTACACAGTTGGTGGCGTATTACCTGATTTTAATTTATTTTCTCAGATTGAAGAGGCACTCAATCTGGGTGGCATTTCAGGCGATGTCACTTTCTCAATCCGGAATGGGACGTACGCATCTCAACTGTCGATCGGGGATTTCCCACGGACTGCTGCAAGTTACCAAGTCACATTTACTTCTGAAAGTGGGGATAGCAGCCTTGTGACACTGACAAGGAATTTTACAGCTTCGACGAATAATAATTACACGATACGCCTGGATGATGCGCATAGGATCCGGTTTGAACACATTACGTTGGCTTCGACGAAGGGAAGGATCATAGACCTGATCAATGGATCTTCCCGTATTGAAATTTCCAATTGCAGGATAGAAGGTGTTCAATTACAAAATAATAGTTCAACGTGCCACCTGATATACAGTAGCACGACTTCAGAAGACAGTATCACGATCACCAATAATCATTTTGAATTTGGTGATTATGGGATCTATATGATCGGAAGTTCAGGAGATCCTGAGCTGCGCCACATCATTTCAGGTAATACTTTTGAAAATTGCTTTTCAACATCCGTTTTTTGTCGTTACACATCAGGCCTCCAGGTGAATGATAACCGGATCAGCAACACATTAAATGCGCATGATGCTATTCTTGTATGGAATGCTTCAGGGTCACCATCGGTGAGCCGGAATGATATCAGACTAGTGTCAGGAACTGATCATGCAATCTATGTGTATGAAATCCATGGCACATCTTCAACTCCTGCATCGATCAATAACAACTACATCTATATAAATGGAAGTGGCACATATACCTATGGTATTTTACAGGAAAGGGCCAATTATGTTGATTACAATTACAATACGATCCGGTTGGAAAACTCGGGTGCCTTCAGTTTCCCTTTTATAGATGCTACCACGTCAAACTTCATTCATGTTCGTAATTCCATTTTTGCAAATTATAGTGGAGGCCCGACGATCCATGTTCCCTGGGTGACAGGATCAACAACGAATACGTTGAATTATTGCAATTTATATACAACCGGATCTGTCCTGGCACACTATTATTTTGATTACAATGATCATGTGGCTTTTCAGTCTGCAACCAATCAAAACCTTCAAGGCAAGAACGTTGAATCTATTTTTGTCAGTGCTGAACCAGATGTATTCCAGGCTGCATTGAATGCGGCGGCCATTCCGGTCAGTGGAGTTAATACAGATATCTATGGAAACGCAAGAAATGTCACTACTCCGGATATCGGAGCCAGGGAGTTTACGTTGCTGACGCATGACATTGGCGCCAGGCAGCTTTCGGCACCGGAGACTTACTGCGGATTAGGGGCAACAGAAGAAATCACAGTCCGTATTCAAAACTATGGTGCGAGTACAGAGACCGGATTTAATGTAGCTTATTCATTTGATGGTGCCGCATGGATCACAGAGAATGTAGGTGCATTGACTGTAACACCGGGTGGATATCTCGATTATACGTTTGCTCCTGTAGAAGATTTAAGTGAAATCGGTTTATATCAGTTTGCAATTCGCACTTCATTGGGTTCAGATCTGGATCATTCAAATGATACCACGTGGAATATTGAAGTCGAACATATTCCGGCACTCATCCTTCCGGCTACTAATTTGCTTCCTGTGGATGGACAGACAGGTCTGGAGCCTACGGTTTCATTGTCCTGGGCACCTGCACCCAATGCCACCTTGTATGATATCTATCTCTGGGTAAGTAGTGGTACACAACCTGCAACTCCTCAAGTGTCTAATTTATCGCAGATCAATACACTCTATTATTCACTTGTCTACGGTGAAGAGTATAAATGGCGCGTCGTGGCAAAGAATGTTTGTAATCAAATGGTCAGCAGTCCTGTCCATGAGTTTACGATCCGAAACCTGCCCAACCTCCAGGTGGATACAGTCATTATTCCTGCCACTGCTTTCAGTGGTCAGACGATTGAAGTTGAATGGCAAGTCAGAAACACAGGCCCGGGAGGTACACAGTCCACGGTCTGGTCTGATGCTGTTTTTCTTTCCACTGATGCTACGCTGAATACAAGTTTTGATACATACATCGGCTCAGTTCAAAACCTGGCTGCTCTAGGTGTGGATATTGCATATACCAATACCGGGGAGTTTACCATCCCCAATGGAATGGTGGGCAATTTTTATGTATTTGTCTATGCAGACAGATGGAATCATCTGGCTGAAATCAATAACAGCAATAACTGGGACCGCGCCCCTTCTCCGATGTTGATCACCCTGACACCATCTCCTGACCTGGTAGTGGATGAAGTGACCATTCCTGGTTCCGCATTTTCGGGGCAAAGTATTTCTGTGGTTTTTACGGTTCGGAATAATGGTTTTGGTGCTGCAGATGCAATGATGTGGAGGGACCTGATATCAATAGGTATAAATCCACTTTCAGCAGCAGGAGGAACTCAATTAAAAAATATTGTCCGTGCAGCGCATTTGCAACCGGATAGCACATATGAAGTGACGACGACAGCGACGATTCCCCAAAATATTTCAGGAGACTATTACATCTACATCCATACTGATTATTTAAACCAGGAGTACGAATTTGGTGCTGAGAGTAATAATACCATCATCAGTGATACACTGGAAGTCTTCCTGACTCCACCCCCGGATCTGATCCCATTGAGCATTACCATTCCGGATACTGTATCCAGCAATGAAATCCTGAACATGTCATGGACAGTGCAGAACGCCGGAGCTACAGGGCCGACAGTGAACTATTGGTATGACCGTATCGATCTATCGCCCTCACCTATTTATAATTCCAACTTTAATACACAACTGACCACGACAAGTCATGGGCCTCCATTGCTGCCGGGAGCTACCTATGAAAAAACGAAATCTATCACGATTCCTGTGACAGCACGTGGTGTATATTACCTGTATGCCAATGCGGATGTTAATGATTATGTTTTCGAATACAGCTTTGAATCGAACAACATCATCAGAAGGCCGGATCCAATATTCATCGCCAGCCCAGATGTGCAGCCTGTTAGTCTTGTTCATGCGCCAACGACAATGTCAGGTAATATTTTGCCAGTGACGTATAAAATCATTAACCACGGAGAAGGTGATCTTCTTCGCCGGGCATACCGCGATAAAATTTATTTATCCTCCAATCAGGTGCTGGATGTTTCCGATACAGAAATTTCTTCTCTTCCGTATTCTTCGGTTTCGATTCTTGCAGAGGATACACTGATGCGCTCAGTGCACGTGACGATTCCGGAATCGGTTTTTGGTTCATATTACCTGATCGTGCACGTGGATGCCAATAGTGAATTATTTGAAGAAGGATTGGATAATAATAATACCGTCACCGGCGCTATTATGATCAACATTTTTCAGACACCATGGCCTGATCTCATTCCTCAGAATATCACCGTAGAGGACACAGTCATCGCCGGAAACCTGATCGATCTGGATTATGAAGTATTAAACCAGGGCACAGGTGATGCTGCAGGACAAGGACAGACCGGGATTTATTATTCGTTTTCTCCCACGTGGGATCCTGAATTTGCAACAGAAGTTATTACAAGTAATCAAAGTGGTGTATTAGAAGCGGATTCCATTTATTCGAATGCAATCCAGATCCAATTGCCCGTTTCCATTGTCAGCAATGTTTATTATTTCTACGTATGGTCTGACCAGGAGGGCATCATTTTCGAAAATGGTTTTGATGCCAATAACATTCAGCGCAGTGGACCTGTCTTTATTGAAGGTTTTCCACCGGTGGACCTGGTGGTGGATTCCGTTTATTCCTCATTGGACAGCATTTATACAGGTGGAAGGTATTCACATACATATGCCATCCGGAATGGCGGTTCTAATTTATTGCTTAGCAATACATGGATAGATCGGGCATACCTTTCCATTGACAGCATTCTGGATATTCAACTGGATGTGGCTCTCAATACCGTCGTCACTGAAACGGATGGCATCGACCCGGGCGAAACAAATATTTTCCAGAAATCATTTAACATTCCTTACACAGTTTCCGGTGATTACTACTTCTTCATCCTTGCCGATGTCAATGATGAGAACCTGGATATCAACAGGTCGAACAATTACGACTTACTCAGAAATATCGCCGGCAATGCCCGGAAGATCCATGTGATCCTGACGCCTACACCTGATGTCCGAATAGCTTCGTTTGATGCACCGAGTATTGCTGTGGCAGGTCACCCTGCTTTGATGGAATGGGAAACAGAAAATGCCGGAAGCGGCGGTATAAGTTTTTGGGTAGAAAAATTATTTCTCTCAACGGATAATGTGATTGGTACAGGAGATGTTTTGTTGACTACTCAGACGAATACTTCCATTCTGCAACCCGGAGATACTTTGCCAACGAGTAAAAGTGTTTTCTTGCCTGCCGGAGCCAATGGAAATTATGTACTCATCCTTCAAACGGATGCGAATAATAACTTTTTTGAAACGAACGGTGAGAATAATAACATAACTCTCCGGTCTATGGTCATCACCATTGCACCTCCTTCAGATCTTGTGGTAAGTGATATCGGGTTACCTGATAATGTAATCGCAGGTGAGAATGCGGAGATCACATGGAACACAACTAACCAGGGTGCGTTTGTAGCTTATGGAGAACTAAGGGAGATTGTGTATCTATCTGCTGATCCTATTCTCGATGTAGAGGATGAGATCTTTGCGGTCAGGGATGATCAGGTATATATGACACCGCAAACTGTAAGAGCTTCAGATCATACAGCACCGGTCACGGGAGTTGAGGTAGGGGATTATTATGCGCTCGTGCAAACGGATGCCAGGGACAGGATATCGGAGAGCAACAATGCGAATAACGTTTCTTCATCAATTGATGTGATGAATGTTGACGTCAAGCTGCTCTATATCGATTCACTTACGATCGATACACTGAAGAATAACAAAGAGCTATATTATAAAATTGTGATCCCACCAACAGTAGAGGGATACAATCTTTATGTACGGTTGGCAGGCGACACCCTGATGAGCTCGAATGAATTGTATGCACGGTATGGCATGGTTCCATCTCGCGCCGATTATGATTACGGGTTTGACCGGCCGTTAGATAGTTATCAGGAGTTTATTATCCCCAATATTCAACCCGGCATTTATTATATCATGGCATATGGGTTGCATGACACAGGTTCAGAGCAACAAGTAGAATTGTATGCCCGGCTTATGACCTATTCTCTTTTATCGGTTACTCCGGATGAGGGTGGTAATAGCGGATTTGTAACAGTTACGTTGAAGGGTTCGAGTCTTGATTCGACCAATGAAGTACGATTGACCGATACTTTGTTTAACTATATCATCGCTGATACATTTAAGATCGTAGATGAAAGTACAATCATAGCGCGATTTAATTTGAAAGATGTTGAGCCGGGTGTTTATACGGTCCAAACAACCAAACCTGATGATAATCTTGGTGAACTGAAAGATGCATTTACCGTGATCGAAGGGGGTGGTCCTGATCTTCAGGTTATTTACACCTATTCACCGTCGTCATTTTTCCAGTTTACGCCGTTGACAAAGCTCATTGTGGAGGGGATCAATAATGGGGACAATGATGTAGAAAACCAGGACTTCCTGATCGAATCTTTGTATGGGGAGCAATTATCTCTGACATTAGAAGATTACCAGGATCAAATATCCACCCATGAGATCAGGATACCGATACAACAGGTTGATGGTTTCGAAGGTATCCTGGCACCTGGACAAACGATACGGTTCGAATTCCCAATGCGAACAGCCCCTTATCCATTGGTTTCCATTACCATCTTACCAAATGAAGAGTAGCATGAGACGTCTGATGATTTTGATTGGTCTGTTGATGCCGGGGTACCTGATGTCCCAGCAGTTTTTTACAGCGGGACCGGATGTTGAAACATGTGAAGGCAAGCCTGTGCAGATAGGCCCTCCTGATTCCAACCCTGACTTATGTTATCGATGGACCCCGAAGACAAATCTCTCGTGTGATGACTGTCCTAATCCCACTGCAACACTTGATACAGATGCTGAATATACATTGCATATTACGGATGATGATTTTACAGCAGGGTTTACCGATGTGATGGAAGTGATCGTCACCTTTGGTGACCTCACGTTTGATGAATCATATGTCAGGCAGGGCACTGATGAAAAAGTTACAGCTACACTCAACAAGCATGATGGAGGTGCTATCATATGGGGTTTTGAAGGTGATAACCTGGGGTGCATGATCGCATCATCGGGTGCGAATACGGCCATGATCACACCCGGTACACGTTATGGTAAACTTACTGTGACTGCCAAAAAAGGAGATGATGCGGAATGTATAGCCAAAGCGAAAATTGATGTCAATGTTGGTGTTAAAGATATCGAAGTATCAGATGCAAATAATCCAGGCCGAATAGCTAAAGCAGGCCAAACACTGTATGTGATCAATGACAATGATGTTAAAGCCAAAGCGATACCCAATTCAGGTGAAAGTTTTTCACCACCTGACAGCCCTGATTGGCATACGCCATTTGGGAATAGTGTTAATGTGTCGGACGGAACCATATTGCACTCACATGAACCATCATTGGATGGGGATGCTGCATTCACAGCTGGCTTTGGTGCTCCGGACAACAAACCAACAACCTTAGTAGAGCAAATTCTATACGAGGAAGAAGTGATCCCGCATACGAATCTGACAGTGTTGTTTGACCCAATTCTTACTGATAAGGTAAAGGCCAAAGGAAATTTTCCAAAAGTTCCTTCTCCTCCGGCACCTCAACTGAATGTAGAATTAATACTAGCAGGTACCCAATTAAAAACAACGACAGTAGAAAACTACAATGATCCTGATTGGTCAAAGAAATATGAATTCCTACTTCAGGCATCATTAAAGATAACAGGCGAAGTTTTTCACCCCGTTCTAACGAAGACATTTACGTTGCCTGAATTTTTTGGGGGTGATACAGTGGTTGCTACAAAATTAGGACTTGCAGCGATTGGGACCATGCAGTTCAGTGGGGGCTTTGTCAAAGACTCCAGTAATGTAAATCCAAACTGGCGAGTGAATTCGGTGCTGACCGCGGATGCATCCCTGACACTTAGGGTCCAGGCATCTATTACACTTAATCTTGGTCCCGCGTGGAATGGTGTAGCTACGGGTTCAGCACAAGCCAAAGCTGGGGTCAAGGCAACCTGGGATGCAAATTCACCAAATGAACTCAAGTTTACACCTTATGTCAATCCATTGAGTGCCGAAATCGATTTATATATACAACGTAAAGTGAATCCAAAGGATAAGAGATCATTATTTCCCAAACAGACATGGGAGCTAATTCCGAAATATGTAGGTCCTCCGGGATCGATTTCATTGGGTT
>JANMVA010000020.1:0-1743 GCA_031392195.1 Saprospiraceae bacterium
TTTAAAAAATACCACGAAACCGGTGTTTTTGATGAGAAAGAAATCTATCCTTATATAACCGAGGGAATTGGCGAAGACATTTTACCGAAGAATGTTGACTTCTCGCTGATCGATCATTTTGAAAAAGTTTCGGACGCAGAGGGTGCGATTGCGGCGCGAAGGCTTGCCCGTGAAGAAGGGTTGTTGATGGGTTATTCGGCAGGAAGTGCGATGGCTGGCTTACTTCAAATGAAAGACAAGCTGACTGCTAAAGATGTAGTGGTCATTATTTTCCATGATCATGGAAGCCGTTATGTAGGAAAGATTTTCAATGATGACTGGATGCGCGAAAGAGGTTTTCTCAACAAGGAATTATTGGTCCGTGATATTCTGCGGGCTAATTCAAATCGCGAACTCATCACGGTGAATGCCGATGATAAAGTGCGAAAAGCCCTGGAGGTCATGAAGGAATACGATATCTCGCAAATGCCCGTTATAAAAGGGAATGACATGGTCGGTTCTGTTTCAGAAAATACCATCCTGAACTTCATCCTTGAAAATCCGTTAAACCATGCTGAGAAACCGGTCTCCGATATTATGGACGATGCTTTTCCATTAGTTGAAGAAGAATTGCCGATCAGCAAACTCAATAAATTTTTCAACAAAAAAACAGCGGCCGTGATGGCCAGGGATAAAGCAGGTAAAACATTTATCCTCACCAAGTATGATATACTGCAAATGATCTGAGGCATGCGATTTTTTTTACTCCTTCTTTTTATTTCCTTTTTCTGTTTGACTTCAGGAGTTAATGCACAGGATAAGTTAATGACACAGGCATTCGCCCATCCTGTAGATCTCAATCCTGCATTTGCAGGTGCGATAGATGGCCGCTATAGAGTGTCCATCGGATACAGGGACCAATGGCGCAGCATTATTGAAAGCCCGTTTACCACTATGGGTGTCTTTGGAGATATAAAAATCATTCAGGACAGGAACGATGATTTTATCGGCGCAGGATTCTCATTGATCACTGATAAAACAGCAATCTTCAATGTCAATCAGAATACGCTGACCCTTTTTGGCAGTTATCACAAGGCACTAAATCCTGAAAAGGGTCAATATATTTCAGGTGGACTGAGCATGGGTATTACTCAGCGCAATATCAATTATGAAAATGTTTACTTCGATGATCAATTTAATGGCCTTGATGAATATTCGTTAGGCACTGCAGAGTTATTGCCTTCCAATAATTTTGCCTTTTTTGATCTTGGATTGGGGATCAAAGTCGATTCTAAATTGGGTGAATATTCAGGTATTTCAGCTGGTGTTTCACTCGATCACATCCCCGGTGCTTCGATTTCTTTTTACAATCGCCAGGAGGAAACCAGTATAGACTATCCCGATATCAAATTATATCGAAAGGTTACAGGATTCGTATCATTGGAATTGACATCTAATGAATACGTGTCTCTTCTTCCTAGATTATTATGGCAAAAGCAAGGACCTCATCAAATGTTATCAGCTGCAGCGCTTGTGAAGTTTGATATCACAAATTATGATAACCAGGCAGTTCACTTTGGCGGAGGTGTGCGTTTGAATCAAACATCATCATCTTCACTTAAACCGTCAACAATATATTTGCTGGCGGCATATGAAGTAAAAGGATTGCTGATAGGATTGAGCCATGATCTGGTCATCACATCTTTAACTGCGGATGATCCCGGAAAAGGAGCATTTGAGCTTTCGATCAGTTTCACGGGATTC
>JANMVA010000060.1:0-2011 GCA_031392195.1 Saprospiraceae bacterium
AATCAAACCCGCTATAAGGCTGGTGAAATCTGCGGATGCGGGATGAATAATAATAATCGTAGTCATCATAATATTCATACTCATCATCATCATAGTAAGTCACTTCTTCCTCATCCGAATAATTTTCATCCGAATAATCGGAATCATAATTACCGCTCAGATCAACGTTGTCCGGATCGTAGTAGACGTCATCAAACTGCGCATAGGCTGATGGGATCAGGCATGCTACAGCCAGGGCGAACAAAAATCTTTTTAAGGTGAAAACTTTCATGGTTTGTATTTGATTAATGCCACCGGGCAGGAAACTCTAAACATCCACTGCTAAAGTATTACTTTTGGCCCGTGGATGTAGTTAACAAGAGCTTAAATTCCTGTCACCGCGTTGTTAAAAGTTGAATTCAATCCCGCCACAGCTTTCTGGGACGATTACAATACTGAGACGCGGGTCTGCGATGATAAGTTTCTCCGTCAAATAACATTAAACAGAAATTAACTAAGCTGGTCCTTTTAAAGGATTTACTGATCATTTATGGCAAAGGAAATCACACCTCGACAGGAGGATTATTCGCAATGGTATCTGGACATTGTGAAGAAAGCAGGGCTGGCCGATAATTCAGCTGTCAGAGGCTGCATGGTTATCAAGCCCAATGGGTATGCCATATGGGAAAATATGCGCGATATCCTGGATCGGAAATTCAAGGAAACAGGCCATGTCAATGCATACTTTCCTTTGTTTATCCCCAAGAGCTTTTTGAGTAAAGAAGCGGAACATGTCGAAGGATTTGCCAAAGAATGTGCTGTAGTGACGCATCACCGGCTCAAAGCTGATCCCTCGGGTAATGGACTAATCGTCGATCCGGACGCAAAACTGGAAGAAGAGCTGATCGTCCGCCCGACTTCAGAAACCATAATCTGGAGCACTTATAAAGATTGGATCCAGTCGTACAGGGACTTGCCATTGCTGATCAATCAATGGGCTAATGTCGTGCGCTGGGAGATGAGGACACGACCTTTCCTGCGTACAACGGAATTTTTGTGGCAGGAAGGGCATACAGCACATGCGACTAAAGAAGAAGCAATCGCTGAAGCAAGATTGATCCATGATCTCTATGCAGACTTTGCGGAAACATATATGGCTATGCCTGTAGTAAAAGGAGTTAAAACTTTAAACGAGCGATTTGCGGGAGCAGAAGATACTTATACGATTGAGGCATTGATGCAGGATGGAAAGTCCTTACAGGCCGGCACTTCTCATTTCCTGGGGCAAAATTTTGCAAGGGCATTTGAAGTCAATTTTCTAAATGAAAATAATAAACAGGAATTGGTATGGGCGACCTCATGGGGTGTTTCCACCAGGCTTGTTGGTGCTTTGATTATGGCGCATAGTGATGATGAGGGTCTGGTCTTACCTCCAAAACTCGCACCCCTCCAGGTTGTTATCATACCTGTACCAAAACCGGACGAAAAGATCAATGAGGTTGCTGAAAAATTAAGGCGCGAACTTCTTTCAAAAGGAATTTCTGTCAAGTACGATACAGATGAAAAAAACAGACCCGGATTTAAATATGCAGAATACGAAATGAAAGGTATTCCTGTTCGCGTAGCTATCGGCCAGCGGGATCTGGAAAAAGGTGTAGCTGAAGTAGCAAGAAGAGACACGCGGGAAAAGGAATTTATTCCGCTTGATGGTTTGGCAGGTTACATCGGAACATTATTGGATCAAATTCAGGAAAATCTATTGCTAAAGGCACTCAGGTTCCGTCAGGAGAATACCAGGGAAGCAAATGATTACAATACTTTTTCAGAGATCCTGGAACAAAAAGGCGGATTCGTTTCCGCTCATTGGGATGGAACTACCGAGACAGAATTGAAGATTAAAGAAATGACAAAAGCCACTATCAGGTGCATTCCTTTAGAAAGAGATGATGAAGAAGGCAAGTGTATTCTGACTGGCAACAAATCCGCCGGACGCGTTTTATTTGCAAAAGCTTATTAATTCACCATACAAAAC
>JANMVA010000583.1:0-14472 GCA_031392195.1 Saprospiraceae bacterium
AGCCGAATTTAACGTCAGTTTCGCGGCCGAGAGGCTACATCAGCGACGGGTGAGTCCTGGGATTTGAACCGTGCACCTATGGAACCCGATTCAGATGTTGAAGAGCGCCATTGGCCCAGCCATTGGTTGAACTCTTTATTCAAAGATAGACGAGACAAATTCAAATGGTTGAAAATATTACTTTAGGAGAATAATTAGAATTTTGACAGTAGCAAGCAAGTGATTGTTGGTTACTTTTCTTCAAGGAAAAAGTAACCTGATTATGCACTTCTGAGTTCCTGGATCAATTTTTCAAGAGAGGCTTTAGCATCACCGAATAGCATCCTTGATTTTTTATCGTAGAATAATTCATTCTCGATGCCGGCATATCCTTTCGCCATACTGCGTTTCATGATGATGATATTGCGGGCTGTGTTGGCTTTGATGATGGGCATACCATAAATTGGCGAAGTAGGATCCGTCTCTGCTGCAGGATTGACGACATCATTGGCGCCAATAACAATGACGACATCCGTGTTAGGGAGCTGTGGATTGACATCTTCCATTTCCTTTAACTTTTCATAGGGAACATCGGCTTCGGCAAGCAATACATTCATGTGCCCTGGCATACGACCTGCGACCGGGTGGATAGCATAATTTACTTCCACGCCTTTTGCTTCGAGTGCTTTTTCGAATTCATGACATGTATGTTGTGCTTGCGCCACAGCGAGGCCATAACCGGGTACAATCGTGACACGCTGTGCATAGGCGCACAAGATGGCAGCATCTGTTACGCTGATCTCGCTGATGGACATTCCTTCCATCGTTTTTCCACTGGGTCCGCTGGCACTGAAGGCACCACTGATCACATTCCACAAGCTTCGATTCATCGCCTTGCACATGAGTACAGTGAGGATCGTACCTGCGCTACCAACAAGAATTCCTCCTGTCAACATCACCTGGTTGTCATATAAAAATCCGCCGAGGGCTGCTGCAATACCGGTGAATGAATTCAATAAGGAAATGACCACCGGCATGTCTGCACCGCCAATGGGTAACACAAACAAGATGCCGTAGACGAGGGAGGCACCAAAAATGAGCCAGATAAACCAATCACCGAGTTGCGGATTAAATGAGGCGTAGATGATCAATGCGAGAATGACAAATACGATCGTGTTGTTGGTGATCTGCTGTGCTTTGCTTCCGTAGTCTTTGATCTTTCCTTCGAGCTTTCCATACGCGATCATACTGCCTGCAAAAGAAACACTACCGATCATAATGCTCAGGAAAATGATGAAGCGTATGCCCCATTCCTGAGGATGATGTGTATCCATTTCAACAATACCAATCAAGGCTGCGCAGGCACCGCCCATACCATTGAACAGAGAGACCATCTGTGGCATGGCTGTCATCTTCACTTTCATGGCGGCGATATATCCGACCACTGTTCCGATAACGATAGCGCCGAATATGTATGTCAGGTTTCCGATTCGCGTCACCTCCCCGGTTTCGTGATCGACATTTTCATGCAGTAGGATCGTACCGACAATCGCAATGAGCATACCCAATGCAGCAATGAGGTTTCCCTTTTTTGCGCTGTCAGGTTTGGACAACATCTTGAGGCCAAGAATAAAAGATACACTGCCGAGCAGGTAACAGATTTTCAGGATATCGTTATTCGACATAGATGATTTTCTTGGAAGCCAATGGGATGATGGAAGGATGAGTGTGAATTATGTTTTTTTCTTTCTAAACATCTGGAGCATACGGTTGGTCACCACAAATCCTCCGACGACGTTGAGTGTACCCAGGACAACTGCCAGGAATCCAAGGACCAGGGCGAGATAGTTGTCCGGAGAAGTATGGCCCATGACTATAATACTGCCGATAATGACGACCCCGTGGATGGCATTTGCTCCACTCATCAATGGTGTGTGAAGGATGGCGGGCACGTTGCTGATCACCTCCACTCCCAGGAAAACAGCGAGCACGAGGATGAAACAAATATCCCAAAGATCCAATGATGTCAGAAAGCCCTGAACTTCAGCAAGTAAGATCATATTATTCCGTATTACTTAGTCGTTGGGAACAAATGTATGTAAAATGAACATTCCTTTTAGCCCAACTGTCTATATGGATGATTTAGGCGTCCTTTGCCCTCCCCGCATTGGATAATGAATGACCCTTACCATAAAACCAACGATAGCCTAAGTGCTATTGATTAAAAAATGCCCCAATGGAAAAAATTGACAAACTAGAAATGCTCCATAGGCGAATGGTTGAGGAGGTTCAGGATTATGCCATCGTCTTACTCGATATCGACGGAACTATTCTTACATGGAACAAGGGCGTGGAGCAGATAAAAGGATACAAGGCTGATGAAATCATTGGCCAAAACTTCAATATATTTTACCTGCCACAGGACCGTCAGGCTAATCTTCCAGGGCAACTTATCGAATTGGCCAAAATAGAAGGTAGGGCCAGGCACATCGGAAGACGTGTCAGAAAAGATGGAAGTATTTTCTGGGGAAGTATCCTGATCACAGCGCTGCATGATGAAGCAGGAAACGTGCTTGGATTTACAAAACTAACTCGGGAACTGAGGGATAATGAAATGGATTAGGCTGACCACATCCTCAACTCAGAACGTGAGAACGTGAGAAACGTGAGAAACGTGAGAATTTAAGTGCCTGAGTTTTTTACTATTTACGAGATTTGGGTCCGGTACCCTGACATCCGGTATCCGGCATCCCGTATGCAGGAAGCTCTCTTCAAAATTTTATTGTCTACTGATCTTGAATATGGAAAAAGTAAATATCGCAGAAAAGTTTTCACAGATCAGTGATTTTTGGAATCCGCGCATTGCAGGAGAGTTGAATGGGCAGATGGTGAAGCTGGTGAAATTCAAAGGTGAGTTTGTGTGGCACAAGCATGATGATGAAGATGAGATGTTTTATGTCGTCGATGGTGAATTCAATATGGAGCTGCGGGATAGAACGATTGTTATCCGTAAAAATGAATTCATCATTATTCCGAGAGGCGTTGAACACAAGCCGGTGGCGCCGAATGAAGTTTCTGTGATTTTGTTTGAACCTGCGAGCACGTTGAACACGGGTGATACGAAAGGCGAACTGACAAGGGAAGTGCTTGAGAGGATTTAGGCAACACTCAACCTCTTCGTGAGGCATGAAGAAATGTTGTGGGGGATCTGTGTAGAAGCGGGGCTTGCCTCCGCTGATTGTAAAAACTCAGGTGAGTGCTAATACACATACAAAATGTAGAGCGTGAGAAACGTGAGAAACGTGAGAACGTGAGAAACATGAGAACGTGAGAACGTGAGAAACATGAGAACGTGAGAAACGTGAGAACGTGAGAAACGTGAGACATTATTTCTGTATGTGTCTTTGCCTCTAATCGAACACATTGTTGAATGTTGTGTTTTGTTAGATTCACTAAGAACAAATACCAGGCAAATGAATATCAGTATCCTTACCTTTTTACTTGCCATGACCTTTTCTTCAGGTACTACACGTTATTACCTGGTGAGGCATGCGGAGAAGGCGTGTGAGGAATGCACAACTTGTGGCCTGAAGATTCCGGAAGGAATGGATCGGGCCAAAACACTGACATCTGAATTATCACAGTTTGGAATAGATCATGTTTTTGCATCGCAATGTCTACGTACGCAGAAGACGGCCGAGCCTTTGGCCAACCAATTGAATAAGACAATTACACTCTACCATACAGATCGGCTTGACGTCTTCATTAAGACATTGAAGAAATACAATGGCAATAGTGATATTTTAATTGTGGGGCATAGCAACCAGGTCCCTGACATCATTGATGCACTGTCGCATAAAAAGGTTAGTATTGGTCCCGATGATTATGATAATTTATACATCGTCACAAAACGGACCTTTATCCGTACATGGACGACATTGGAGCACCGTACCTATGGCGTTGCTACACCTTGAAGAAAAAATATAGTCATGCCTTACATCGATACTAAAAATAACATCCCCGGTATCCGCAGCCTGATGAATTTCCGGCCGGAGACTGGAAAAGTACTCAATCAGTTTGCTCAAGTATTATTAGCAGATGATGCATCATTATCCAAACGTGATCGCGAGCTCATTGCAGCTTTTGTTTCTTCGGGAAATGAATGTACGTTTTGCATGACCACCCATGCATCGATAGCAGCTCATCACAAAGAAGGAAGTCCGGAATTAATCTCTGCCGTGTGTCGTGATTTTGAATCTGCGGCTGTGAGTGATAAGTTGAAATCATTGTTACGCATTGCAGATAAAGTAAGGGTTAGTGGCAGAGAGGTGAGTCAGCAGGATATCGATGATGCTAAACAGCAAGGTGCCAGTGATCTCGATATACATGACACTGTTTTAATTGCAGCGGCATTTTCCATGTTCAACCGCTATGTGGATGGATTGGGTGCGACTACGCCGGATGATCCTGCTTTTTATGAAGCTGTGGGAAAACAGAGAGCTGAGGAGGGGTATATGACAAAGTCAGTGTTGGATAAATAAGGTGAGTGAGTAGTGAATTGTGAGTTGTGAGGATTATGTTTTATTAATCATTCCTGTCAGAAGTTTGAATGTCAGTATGATATTTTCTCCCAATGATGATATCTCTTCCATTTTGACATATCCTAGATCATTGGAAACACCAATCGCAGTATCTAACTCAATTAGAGAAGCCCTCGATATTTCATAGTATCTCTTTCTTGATGCTTTTGTTTTCATAGCACAGCCTTCGGCTAGATTTAAGTGAATTGATAGTGCAGCTCTGCGTATTTGTGAAACTAACCCGAATTTTTCATACGTCGGGAAGTTCTTCGTCACTGTATAACTATTAAGGACTACAGCCCTGGAAGAAATATAGACATCAAGTTTTGTGTGAGAAAGTTGTAAGAACATAGAAGGTAGAATTAAGCGTGAGAAATTAATTTGTCAATTATATATTTCTCGAGCCTCCCTCTTTATTACCGAAATTTTGTTAAAGTTTTAAGTTTCCAATATTTTAGTATGAAATCAACTATTGGAGTAAAAACCCACCTCTCACTACTCACTACTCACCACTCACCACCTTAAACTCCGTTCTCCTGTTCTGTGCCCTTCCGTCCTCCGTATCATTGGAAGCAACCGGTTTAGATGATCCATATCCTGAATAAGTTAGTCTCGCGGGATCAATTGTATGATCAACCAGGTATTGGTAAACTGCTTTAGCTCGCGCTTCACTTAATTTCTTATTGATCTCATCAGTGCCGGTATTGTCTGTGTGTCCGCTAATCTCAATTTTCATCGAACTATTTTCCTTCAGTGTTTGGACTAGCTTGTTCAGTTCAGCGTTAGAAGCAGATAGCAGTTTGGCTGATCCTGTTTCAAAGAAAATATTACGCAATACAAAAGTTTTGGCCGAGACATTAACCAGTGCAGTCATCTCTATATCGATGTGACGAACAGTACCTGTATCAACAGGTAGTGTTGCAGAGTGCATGATATATCCACCTGCGGTGGCAATGACACCATATGTTTTATTCTTTTCGGCTGATATCGTGATGATCCCTTTTTCATCTCCTGATTGGGATGTCCTGATGGTGTCGCTTCCGGTGACATCGATTAATTCAATCCTCCCTTTCACCGGATTTCTTGTGTCCGCATCGATCAAATGAAAATATACAACCTGCACTGGGGAAGAGCGAAACATTTCCGGCAACTCAAATTCAAAAAGATCATTACTGCTGTCGTCTGTCAGACGTGTGATCATTGCTCTTTTACCATCAGGATGAACAGCAAGCGCACCTTCGTCAGATCCACTGTTGATCGGTGATCCCATGTTCTCTGCATCTTTCCATTTTCCATCAATTCCTAAACGCGTTAGGTAGAGATCAAAACCACCTAATCCATTTTTACCATCGCGCATAAAATAAATCGTGCGGCCATCGAATGAGATAAACGGGCTTTCTTCATTATCGGCAGTGTTGATGGACGTACCTGCATTCATCGGTTGAGACCATTTCCCTGCTGATACCTGGTGTACATACCATATATCGCTTCCACCAAATCCACCCGGCCTGGTGCTGGTGAAATAAATGGACTTGCCATCCAGACCAAATACTGGATGAGTATCCCAGCCCGCACTGTTGAAGGAAGGACCCATGTTAAGAGGTTCAGTCCACTTCCCTTCTTTCAGAACTGATAAATACAAATCATAACTACCCATGCCGTCTATCCGATGGGAGGAAGTGAAAACAATATACTTACCATCCGAAGAAATTGTGTGGCCTGCTTCATTGAATTCTGTATTGAAAGGAAGTTCTTCAACCTTGAGCAACTTGCCATTCTCGTCAAAGGATGCTCTAAATAAATCTTCCTGTTCCTGAAGCCGCCTGGTGAAAATGATTGATCTGCCATCAACAGTCCATCTTCCTAAGTATTCATGCTCTGCTGAATTGATACCCTCGTGTAAGGGTGTCAGCTTAACTGTATAATTGATTCTAATCAAATTCATTTTCTCCCGGAGACTATTCATGCTCGCATTTGCTCTTTGCACGAGAGATGGTTGCTGATCGCCTAGATTAACAACGGCCGTATAGGCCTGAATGGCCTTTTCAAAATCACTTGTTTCCTCGTATAGCCTTCCAAGTGTATAAAGTTGTTGCAGCTGTGAAACCGTATCGATGATAATACCTTTTTCAAGCACCTGGATCGCTTCCTTTTTTTTCCCGGCTTCGTAATAAATGCGGCTCAGGTTATGATATGCTTCCGTCCATGTCGGATATTTCCTGATGAGTTCTGCGATGGTGGTAATGGAATTTTCTGTTTGACCCGCCTTGGCAGATAATACAGCTGCATCCATGTCCTTGCATGATTTCTCCGGAACTTTTGGCGGGACATAAGTTCCCTGTGCCAATGTAGCAAAGGCAAGAAAAAAGGTAAAAATTGTATTCAGGATAAAGCGCACGATCTCGACTGATATATAGTCTGTAAGAACGAAGATTGGGGGTGGGAAGTTGTCTTTGGGTCGTTTCGACTAACGCTCAACGACCCGCGGATTTAACTTGAGATTACAGAAAAAAAGACTTTGTTGTCTTGTACGAATACTGTTGGTCACTGAGTCCCGATAGCTATCGGGATCGAAGTGACCTAAGTAGCAAGCAGCTCCTTCACCACAACTGAAATCGCCTTGCCATCTGCCTTTCCCGCCAGTTCTTTAGAAGCCTCAGCCATGACTTTTCCCATGTCTTTCATGGAAGAAGCACCAGTGCGACTGATAATCGATTGGATGGCGTCTTTCAATTCTTCTCCTGAAAGTTGTTGGGGGAGATATTTAATGATGACAGCGATCTCTTCGCGTTCGATCGAGGCGAGGTCCTCGCGCCCTTGCTTTTCAAAAATGTCAAGCGAATCCTGGCGTTGCTTGATCAGCTTTTGCAAAAGAGCGATTTCTTTTTCCGGGGACATTTCTTCGCTGGCACCAGAAGTATTAAATAAGAGGATAGCTGACTTGATAGCACGTATTCCACGCAAGGCTACCGTGTCCTTAGCTTTCATCGCATTCTTGAGATCTTCGTTAATAGTCGATTCGAGTGACATGTTTATTTGTTAGGTTTATCATGTAAAGGTAAAAAGTAAAGGCGAAGGCGGAGGCGAAGGCGAGGGGTACAAAAAATTACCCTTAAGCTTTTGGCAATAAACAATTGGCAAAAAAATGAATGTTTGAATTAGGGACACAGGTAAATGGTAGAACAGTAAAAGGCTGGAAGGGAGGATTTGTGGAGAAGCGGGGCTTGCCCCCGCTGAAAGTAATATCTCCCAAACGCATTGTTTTATCTGCAATCCTGCTGTGTATATTAAATACAATAATAAAAAACTATGAACTGGATCATCCTCATCATCGCGGGCATATTTGAAGTGGGATTTGCCACATGCATTGGAAAGCTTAAAGAATCAAGTGGTCATACAGCCACCATGTGGTTTCTTGGATGGATGGTTTGTCTTTTTATCAGCATGTATTTATTATACAGGGCGACGCAGACATTGCCTGTCGGCACTTCTTATGCCGTATGGACGGGGATAGGTGCTGTCGGAATTGTGATTGTAGGCATATTCATTTTTAAAGAACCGGCGACATTCTGGCGATTGTTCTTTCTGACGACATTGATCAGTTCGATTGTGGGATTGAAGTTGGTATCTTCTTAATTTTACCTCTATGACAGATCAGCAAATCGAATGGATGCGTGAAGCCATCCGCCTCTCTGAAAAAGGAATGCAATCAAATGAAGGGGGCCCGTTTGGTTGTGTGATCGTCAGAAACAATGAGATCATCGGACGAGGTAATAATAAAGTCACATCGACCAATGATCCGACTGCGCACGCAGAAGTCACAGCCATACGTGATGCATGCAGTCGCTTAAATACTTACGACTTACGTGATTGTGAAATCTATACTTCATGTGAACCATGCCCCATGTGTCTTGGCGCCATTTACTGGGCGAAGCTGAAGAAGGTCTATTATGCCTGCACACGCACCGATGCTGCTGATATTGGATTCAGTGATGATTTTATCTATCATGAAATCGTCAAAGAACTTGATCAACGCGCGATCCCGATCGAACAAATGATACGCGAAGAAGGGATGGTGATATTCAGTGCATGGTTGAAGAAGCCGGATAAGAAAGTGTATTGAACATGGACGATAGACCATGGACCATGGCTCACTACATGTGTACGACCGATGACTTTTTCTCATTAGACGTGTACGACCAATGACCAACGACCAAGGGTGCACTAGATGTGTACGACGATATACCATGGCTCACTAGATGTGTACGACCAATGACTCACTAGGCATTAATCAAATACCCCGGGGTTTTCGAAGCAAACGCACACTGCAGGTGGGAATAGCGTAGAAACACAGGGGAGAGAAATTTCGCGCAGCAGAAATTTCGAAGGGGTAGCCAAGACGAGTAAGCAATGGCTCACTAGATGTGTACAACCATCGTCCATGGTCTTCTCCCTCATCGTACATTTACAAAAAAGCGATAATGAACTACATCCTCTGCCTAATCCTCGCCCTACTCGCGGGTGCCATGATGCCAACACAAACGGCTATCAACAATAAATTAGCTACTGTGGTGCAGAGTCCCGTACTCTCTGCATTCATTTCCTTTGCTGTCGGACTGGTAGCACTTTTCATTTTTATAGTGGCGAGCGGGACTTCGTTCAGCAATCTTTCTTATTCAAAAAATGCACCACCGGTTGCCTGGCTGGGTGGGCTGTGCGGAGCATTTTTTGTTACCGCTGTTGTCACTGTTGTACCGAGACTGGGCGTCGCACTCACCTTCAGCATACTCATCCTGGGGCAGATGATCGCCACATTGCCCATTGATCATTTTGGTTTCTTAGGTTTACCGGTGAAGGAGATCAACGTTCCGCGTATCCTCGGTGTATTGCTGGTGATAGCAGGTGTGGTGATCATTCGGAAGTTTTGATGTATTATGGAAAAAATTCGTCTTCATCCGGGGATCAGGTCTATAGGAGCGCGATGAAGAATTTCTCACAAAAAACCTGTGCCATTAATGAATGAACGTTCTTTACCCGGAATAAATATCGTCAATGGAAACATTGAAATTGGAGATAGCGTCACCTTGGCCGAGCTCATGAAATCACCCTTCATGCAGGAATCATATCCTGTTCTCCACAAGCATATCATTCCCGATATGACGACGGTAGCGGGCAATATCATCAAGGGCTACTCGGCAGGAGATTTGGTGATCTGGTTGCTTGCAATGAATGCGACGATTGTGTTGCGAAATAAAAAAGAGAGAGAAATTCCCCTGCGTGATTTTTATACCGGGTATAACAGGCTGGCTAAATCGGAAGATGAAAATGTTGTCAAAATATTTTTCAAAAATCCTGATGCAGACTCGCGGTTCAATTTTGAAAAAGACGACAATCCGGAAGCTCATGACATCGTTTCCGTGAATTCGGCGCTCGACCTGCACCTCGAGGATGGGATTATCCGGCATGCTCATCTGTCAGCAGGTGGAGTGGCACCCTTGCCGCTCTTTTTAAAAAACACATCTTCTTGTCTGAACGGAAAATCGTGGCCTTTCTCAGACTCCACATGCAAGGAATTGGATTATTTACTCCAATCCGAGATATCACCCATATCAGATGCCCGGGGTTCTGTTGAATACAAACGTAAATTATTGCATAACCTCTTTAATGCACATTTTATAAAAATATTCGGTGATAGATGAAAACACGGATGTGTTTAATCATTTCCGAAAAATGTCCTTTTAATAGATCCTGTTGGCTCAACATGTGCGCATGTTTTTAAAGGGGGAGCTGATATCAATGACCAGTAACATCCCTACATTCTAATACACCGTGCTTATTGCCTCCCGGAGGAAAGTGGGCTAGTCAATTATTTTCCAGAAAATTTTATTACTTTTTCATTCATTTTTTTATTGCTCGTCTTTCATTCGAATATTTTCCTTGATTTCTTCTATTATTATTCATTTAAATAAATTGATGATGAGAACCAAATCCAAAAAAACCAACGGGTACATTATTTATGCCGTATCCGGAACGAACACCGTATCCTTTGCCATTGATTTTCGAAATGCAGATACGAAAGATCTTCTTGGCTTTGCCGTAGAACGACTCGATAAGGTCTCCGGCGAAAGAAGATATGTTGACGGCTATAAAGTATTTAAGGCCACGCATCCAAATCCGGACCAAAATACTGTGGTCAGTACTTATACTCAGCCTGTGCAGAGTTTTGTGTGGGATGATTTTACCTGCAGGGATGACAATGAATATGAATATTTGTTTTATCCCTTAAAAGGGACTCCAAATGAGCTCGACCGCACCGCTAAGCCCATTTCCATTCGAACAAAAACGGAGAAGACATTTACCGGAAAGCAACATGATATTTTCTTTAACCGGGGTGTCGCCAGCAGCCAGGCTTACAGGAGGATATTCTTTAACCTGCCCCCGGACAAAATATATAACGTGGACATGAAAGCCGCGGCACTCAATTGGCTCAGTCGTCAGCTGGATGATGCGATCCTTAAGTTTATCGATCAGGCCGAAAGTGGTGATACGCTATTGGGGTGCTTTTATGAATTCCATTATACACCTGTATTAAGAGCGTTTAAGAACGCACTGGACCGGGGAGTAATAGTCAGGATCATCATCGATGCAAAGGAAAATGAAACGGTCGATAAAAACGGCAAGCTGCACGAAAGCTTTCCACGTAATGCGAATCTTGCAAGCCTGACGGAGGCCGGAATTCCAATCAGTGAATCGGCCGGTATCATCTTCCGGCGCGAAGCCAATAAGAATGACATCCAGCATAACAAGTTCATCGTGCTCATCGATAAGAGCAAACAGAACAAAGCCACACAGGTCTGGACAGGTTCTACCAATATTTCAATGGGTGGTGTCCATGGGCAAACCAATGTCGGGCATTGGGTCCGCAGTCAAAAAGTTGCGGGAAAATTTAAAGCCTATTGGGAAATACTCAGTCTGGATCCGGGTGGGCAGGAAGGTGATGACACAACCACGTCTACATTCAAGATGAATGAGCTACGTAAAAAAGTTGAAGCCTTGCAACAAACGATTGTCTTTAATTCATGGGAAGATATTCCAAATGGTGTCACGCCCATCTTTAGCCCGCGCACTGGTACATCGATGCTGGAGACTTATATCAAAATGTTTGACAACGCTGAAAATATGGCTTGCGTCACGTTGGCCTTCGGAATCAATAAATTATTTAAAGATGTGCTGGAGGATAATACCAATACCAATCACATTTCTTTTTTCCTGCTGGAGAAAGAAGACAAGCCAACAAAAGCAAATAAGGATACATTCCGGTTTATCGGAGCCAAACAAAATGTATACAAATCATGGGGCGCATATATCAAAGATGATCTCTATCAATGGACGAAAGAAGTCACCACACGGCACATGGGACTCAATGTGCATGTATCCTACATCCATTCCAAGTTTTTGCTTGTTGATCCCCTGAGCGATGATCCTGTTGTCATCACAGGATCAGCTAACTTCAGTGCTAATTCGACCAATCGGAATGATGAAAACATGCTGATCATTCGCGGTGATAAGCGTGTGGCGGATATTTATTTTACGGAGTTTAACAGGTTGTTTCACCATTATTATTTCCGCGCCGTCTATAACAATGCGAAAGAAAACAACCGCTCTGACAATGCCAGTCTTTTTCTGCGGCCGACGGATTCCTGGCTGGATAAATACAAACCCGGAGCATTCAGGTATAAGCGTGTTGACATGTTTTCGAAAATGGAAGGTTTTGTGACGCTGCCGACCCCTTAACATCGAGGTAGGGCCTTTCATCCGGACTCACATAATTATCTAATTTTGCCTCGTGCCTACACGTCCGTTGCAAATCCATTACTTCATTCGCTTATTATTTTTCTGGCTGGCATGGTTTGGCGTGATCAGGATTATATTTATCAGTGCGCAGGCTCTCTCCGGGCTTTCGATTGAAGCCGGGCCCACACTGCACAGTCTTGTAGCCGGCTATCGGCTTGATCTGTCTACGATTTCCTATTTGATCATTCCTTCATTTTTCCTATGGTTGGGATTTCAATGGACTAAACGAAAACTCTTTGAACAGATCAATTTTATGTATCACGTCGCTCTTTTTGTTGGGTTTACATTGTTAAGTGTTGGCAACAACAAGATGTATCATGAGTGGCAGGCGTTGTTAAATTATACGGTGCTTGATTACCTGATCCATCCACAGGAAGTTTTTGCTTTTCTTTCTTATGGAGAATTATTTCTCTTGTTCTGCTTATGGATTGGACTTTTCGGTTTCTCGGTTTATTTATTCAAAAAAGGGGTAACCGGATTTGCAAAAGTGATCACTTCGAAGAAACATTTAATTGCCTTGATTGTCTCCATGCCTTTTTTGATAATAATTGCGGCACGCGGTGGCTTGCAACTGATACCCATAAATGAGAGCGCCGTTCATTTTTCCGATCAACCGTTTTATAATCATGTTGCCGTCAACCCGGTCTGGTATTTTATCCATAGCTTCCTGGAAACCGAATCCCGTACGAATCCATACAATTTTATGGAGCCTGCTGAAGCTGAAGCGCGCACAAAACGTTTATTTGATGAAAGTGAACTGTCATCTGATACAATATTAACCAATACAACACCCAACATTGTGTTCATCCTTCTCGAAAGTTGGACTGCCGATATTATCGAATCTCTCGAAGGAGAGTCCGGAGTATCACCACAGTTTGATTCATTGCGCAAAGAGGGATTGTTATTCTCTCAGGTTTATTCTGCAGGTGCCAGAACGGATCATGGCCTTGTTTCCATATTAAGTGGTTATCCTCCGCCTCCGCATATTTCGATCATCACCATCCCATACAAAGTTGAAAAACTAAACAGCATCACAAATATGCTCGCTGCTGATGGTTACAACACTTCATTTTATTATGGGGGCGAATCGGGTTTTGTCAATATGAAAAATTATTTGATCCAATCAGGCATCAAAACAATTGTTGATAAAGAATCTTTTGAAGGCGAACAGCTCAACAGCAAATGGGGTGCTCATGATGAATTTGTGTTTGAGCGTCAATTAAAAGATCTTCGAAACACACAAGAGCCATTCTGTTCTGTATTATTGACATTGAGTTCTCATGAGCCTTTTGAAGTGCCGATGGAGACGCCTTACAATAAGAATAATGAATCGGATAAATTCAGGAAGTCCGTTTACTATTCTGATCACAGTCTTGGCGAATATTTCCGGCAAGCGAAAAAAGAATTGTGGTATCCGAATACATTATTTGTGCTGGTGGCTGATCACGGCCATCGTCTGCCTAAGTTGAGAAATCTAAATCTTCCTCAGGCAAAGCGAATCCCTATGTTATTCTTCGGAGACGTGCTAAAAGAAGAATATAAAGGTGTGACAATTGATAAAGTGGCTAATCAGCATGATATCGCTTCTACAATTTTAGAGCAGCTTGGCAAAGACCATTCAGGCTTTCCGCATAGTAAGGATCTGTTCAATCCCGGAGTAAAAGAGTTTGCATACTACACCACTGACAATGTCCTGGGCTGGGTAACGCCTGATCAAAAGTTCATTTACTATTATACCAATGGTAAAGAACGTGTCACCGGAAGTGCAATGCTGACTGAGGATGTGATCGATTCATTGTTGCTGGATGCGAAAGGCTACGTACAATACCATTACGAGGATTTTTTAGCCAAGTAAATATCCTTAATTTGATAGCAAATTAACCGAAGAGCTATGAGCATTGAAGAACAATATGATACCCTGACGCAGGCCATTGAAGCATTGCGGTTGCAGGGATACACCGAAGATTTCAATTTGCAAAGCAATTGTATTGAATGCCGCGCCGGCCAGGTCAACCTCTCACCCGATGATTTCGAAATAGATAAGATATTCCGGTTCTAT
>JANMVA010000131.1:0-14876 GCA_031392195.1 Saprospiraceae bacterium
TCCGCGTTGGCGATCCAGGCCTCGATGCATGGCCGGGTGTTCGAACGCCACGCGCTCAAGACCCGCATCGGCCTCAGCACCGGCTACGGGTCAACAGCTGCCAAGCTTCCTCCATCTTTTCCTGCTGCAATGAAGGTCTCATCATATTCTTCCTGATATGCATTCACTAATGCATCTGTATCAAAGTCCTTATCCGATAATTCAAAAAATTCGACATCATGATCACCAGCTCCCCATTCCTGGTAAAAAGGTTCCATCAATGGTGCAATTGAATTGCATGGAGGACAAGTGGTGTAAAAAATTTCAATCAATACAGACTTACCCTGATCGAGATAATCATCATACAAGTGATGAACCTGTCCATGTGAATCGGTAATGGTAAAATCAGGAGCAAGGTTACTTTGACCGGGTTTCAGTGCACCGGTTGCCAGTAATGCAGCATCAATAGCATCGATCGTAGCCTGGTTGCCTGACCCGTCTATATTAAACTGTACTGTACCATCAGGTGCAATGACAATAAATGTTGGCGTGCCAAACCACGGCCCGAATGTTCCGCTTTTATAAGGTTGTACTGTAGGTAAGCTGTTTCCTTGCATGCTGATGGCAGGAAAAGTTTCATTGTACTCTTCAGCATAGGCCTCCATCAAAGCATCTGTATCAAAGTTCTTGTCGGTCATTTCAAAAAACTCAACATCATAATCTCCTGCTCCCCATTCCTGGTAAAATGGCTCCATCAGGGGTGCAATTGAATTACATGGTGGACATGTGGTAAACATGATTTTGATCATCACCGATTTTCCCTGGTTGAGATAATCGGCGTATAAATGGTGAACCTGTCCATCGATATCGGTCACAGTGAAATCAGGAGCTAATTGTGCCTGGGTGACTGACGCGGTAAGGAGAAATAATCCTAATAGAATAGTTCTCATGCTGATCGGAATTAGTTGAAACGGAATGAAGTACAATGGAGTGGGCTATTGTTTTACGAACAAATACGATGCCATAAAGCTAGGTTCCCCTTGTTCCACAGAACATATAAATGTACCTGTCGGAAGGTGGGATGCATTCAAAGTGAAATGATCATTGATGCCTGAATAAATGGTTTTGAAATCGATGATTTGACCACTGGAGCTCGTCACTTTTATGGTATAGTTACCTTCCTCTTTGATGTCAAAGACTAATTCGCTGGTCACAAGAGTAGTTATCAATTTGGCTTTCGAAAGTTTACCCGGATCATTAGTTCCGGTCTCTAGTCCCTGAGCTCCGGTGGCTTCAATAGCTGCATCAATTGCCTCAATCGTGCCATCAATCCCGAATCCGAATACATCATAGTCGAGTGTTTTATCAGGTGCTATCACCACAAAAGTGGGAGTACCTGTCCAGAGGCCAAAAGCACCACTTCTGTATGGTGTGGTTGCAGGTACGCTATTACCATCTCCTCCTGCAGCCGGATAGGTTGTTTGATGATTCGCTTTATAGGCACTTACCTCAGGATCACTGTCTCCCTGTTGAATGCTCAATTCAACAAATTGAACATCACCATTACCTCCGCCCCATTGCTGGTAGAGAGGTTCCAAATGTGGAGCAATTGCATTGCACGGTGGACAAGCCACATAAAAGATCTTTAAGACAACCGTTGTACCCTGGTCAAGATAATCTTCATACAAGCGATGTGGATTGCCCCATGAATCAGTGACAGTAAAATTTGGAGCTGTCTGTCCAAACAAAAAGGAATAACAAGGAATGGATAATATCAAAAAGAAGTAACGTCTTAGTTGCATAGACCCGGAATTGAGTTTGTTGAAGAAAAAAGATCCTCTAAAGGAGTGGTTGGCCCGATAAAGTTAGTCCATTCTGGTCCTTATTGAACATTTTTAACATGTGATGTCGTTAAGGTGATGGTTTAACTTTGCATGCTCATGACCTTAAGGAAAGAAATTGTAAGAGTGATTGACCTTGGGTTGATTCCCTACAAGGAGGCTTGGGACCTACAAACCAGGTTGCACAATGAACTTGTTGAAAATAAAAGAGCGGGTTATCCGGTATCCCAGGTGCATTACCTGCTTTTGTGCGAGCATCCACCGGTATATACCCTGGGAAAAAGTGGCTCGGAATCAAATCTCCGGATTGGTGAGAAAGAGCGAGAAGATTACCAAATCGAATATTTTAAGATCAACAGGGGAGGAGATATAACCTTCCACGGACCGGGTCAATTGGTCGGTTATCCTATTCTGGACCTCGATCTGATCTTTACTGACGTGCATAAATACATGCGCAGCCTGGAGGAAACGATCATCCGTGTGCTCAGAATTTATGGAATCAATTGTGGCAGAAATGACAGATATACAGGCGTTTGGGTGGATGTTGATGAAGTAAACAATGAGTCAAGGAAAATATGTGCCATGGGCGTTCATCTCAGCCGATGGGTTACGATGCATGGGTTTGCTTTTAATGTCAATACCGATCTCAGCTATTTTGAGCACATTATACCCTGCGGAATAGCGGATCCGGACAAAAGTGTATGTTCCCTTAGTAGCCTTCTGGGGAATAATGTAAATTTGCAGACCGTCAAGCAGCAGATTGCCAGTGAATTTGGTCTGGTATTTGAGCTGGAGATGGTTTCCTCTCCTTTATCGATTTTGAAAGAATTTACTTTTCTAAATACTTAACGATGAATATTACAAAACTTCTTTTCGCTGTTGGTGCATTGATTGCCTCTTTATCCCTGACCGCACAAGTAACCGGTAATCCTGAAATTCAGAAGAAACTGGATACCTATATCGAACTGACCAATCAGAAAAACTGGAATGAGGCTTTCGACCTGCTTTATCCAAAAATGTTTACCACAGTAGGAAAACAGGAATTGGTCGATTTAATGAAGACTGAAGATGAAAATGGTTTGTCCCTAAAGTTAGAGAACCGCAGGATAACTGCATTTTCTGCACCATTTGAAGAGAATAACGAAACCTTCGTGCGAATCAGCTATACCATAGATATGACCGTTGAAATTGCGCGTGGAAGCATTTATGACTATACGAAGCCTATCCAGGGTATGCAACAACAGTTTGCTTCCACTTATGGAGAGAAGGCAGTAAAATGGGATGCAGATGCCAAGCAATTCAAAATCACAGCCGACAAATCAATGATGGCTATACAGCCTGCAGGAAAAGACTGGTATCTCGTTGAGATTAACATGGATCAAAAAGAACTGATGAAGTCTCTTTTTTCAGAAGCAGTGATGGATGCACTTGTCATAGTAGAGTAAGCCTGCTTTTTCCCGTTAACCTTTAAGTATGAATTTGCAAGACTCACGTCCGGTTAGTTATAGCCGTACTACAATGACTGAATTGATCATGCCCAATGATACTAATCCATTGGGCAATCTCATGGGAGGCAACCTGATGAGATGGATGGATATCGCGGGGGGGATCTGCGGAGCAAGGCACTGTGGTGCTCATGTTGTCACAGCTTCTGTTGACAATGTCTCTTTTTCCAAACCCATTCACCTGGGTGATGTCATTACGATAAAGGCCTCAGTGACAAGATCGTTTAATACTTCTGTAGAAATTTATCTGGAAGTGTTTACGACGTCTTCTTTTGGTGCTGATCTTGAAAAATCCAATCATGCCTACATGACTTTCGTGGCTTTAGATTCCCGGACATCCAGACCAAAAAAAGTACCTGTCGTGGTTCCGGAAACAGAAATTGAGAAAGCACTCTATGATGGGGCTGCCAGAAGAAGGGAAGTTCGGCTTGTGTTAGCCGGGCGTATCAAGCCTGAAGATGCTACTGATCTAAAAGCGCTTTTTGGCCAGATTGCAGAAGCTTCTCCGGTCAAATAACATGACCGCCAATCGAATTAAATCTTTTCTCAAATCCTTTATTCCGGGGTATCAGACACTTCATCTGGAGTACCCGGTTGACATGAAGCCCAGGTATGGCCATGGCCTGCCTGCACACAATCTTTTGAATGAGATCATTGGTGCTAACCGGGAAACCTACAAAGTCTGGCTTGTCAAGACTCTTTCAAACCGGGATTACCTGACTTCAATTAAAGACAAAACCAAGGTCATGAATTCTGTTGATCCTTCCTGGAATAATGGATTTTTACCGGGTCTTGACATTGCTTTGCTGTATACCATTTTTGCTTCTTCCAATGCAGCTACTTATATCGAGATCGGCTCCGGTAATTCCACAAAAGTGGCTTTCAAAGCCAAAAAAGATTTCAGTCTGAATACTCAAATCATTTCGATCGATCCTGCCCCCCGCACCGAGATCGATAAGCTTGCAGATAAGGTGATCCCATTACCTTTCGAAAAAACAGATATGAGTGTTTTTTCAACACTTCAAAAAAACGATATCGTTTTCGTAGATAATTCTCACCGGATATTTCCGAACTCGGATGCCACGGTGTTTTTTATGGAGGTGCTGCCATCGTTAGCTCCTGGAGTTTTAGTTCACATCCACGACATCTACCTTCCATATGATTATCCACAGGATATGTGTGACAGATACTATTCAGAGCAATATGCTTTGGCATCATTTATTCTGGCCAATCCTTTCAGGTATAAAACCATGATGCCAAACTACTTTGTCTCACAGGACAAAGCTCTGGCATCTATATTAAATCCTTTGTGGGAACATTCGTCCATGCCTGAAGTAGAACGCCATGGTGGTTCTTACTGGATCGAAATAGGGGAATAAGATTCCCTCCGCCTTTTTAGCCGCCGAAGCTTGTTAGAGTAAGAGTTTAGCAGCGAAAGAGGCCGCCTTCACCTGGTGTATCCTATCTCAATAAAGCCACATCACCTTTCGCAATCTCAGTTCTGCCATCAGGATATTTGAGTTTGGCAGTGTAGACATAAGTATCGGAAGGTGCCGGTTTTTCTTTCCACATTCCATCCCAACCCACCAAGTCTCCGCTGGGGGCTTCATATACTAATTGTCCCCATCGATTGAAAACCAGGAACTCTTCAAGTTGAAGATCACCGTTGATGATGACCCTGAAATGATCATTGATATCATCACCATTGTCAGGTGTGAATGCATTCGGGATCATAAAATTCGGCGGTACAGAAGGAAATGAAATGGTATCAATTTGTGTACAGCCATTTGAGTTAATATATTCTGCCACTATCGTATTCAATTCTTCATTGGCATTGAAAACAACAGTGGGACTGGTTGTTGGCAGGATGGCACCATTAACTGTCCATTGAACACTTGATGGCGGGGGAACATTTGTAATTTCAATAGTGACCTCACTCCCTTGCGCAATTGGTAAACCCGGATTAATGTTGTATTCCAGAGTGACGGGAGGAGTGATTCTGATCTCGACCACCCCTATAACCTCGCAAGTATCAGTACCAGGAAGTTCGGCAGTGTAACGGATTTTTCCATTTGAATTAGCTGTAACTTCTGTTGCAGGACAATTGCTACAGCTAAGTGAAATATCACCCTCACTGATATTCCACGCGACATTTGTATAATCCGGACTTAGTGGAAATGCAACTGTTGGTACTCCTTTGCACACGTTTAAAGTGTATTCTTCTAGCAACTGAATGCCGCGGTGCAGTCTTACAAAACCGAATGCACCACATTTTTGACCACTTGTATTTTCTGCGGTGACTACAAGAATCACTTCATCATTACCATCAAAAGTTTGAACGGTAAATGAAGGACTCGTACAATCATTACAACTCAAATCACCGATACCGGATGTAATACTCCATTCGAAATTGGTAAGACCTTCAGGATTTGTGATTGTCAATTCTGTCGTTTGGCCTTCACAAATTGTAGAATCACCGCCAATGATTATCTGTTGTGGTTGGGGAATTTCAATCGACAAATTAGCTCCAACAGGGCAATCGAGTATCATCCCCGAAAACTGATAAAACAGGCTTGACCCTGGTTCACCTATCACGGTCACATTTGTGATCGTACATTCCGTACAGCTCAATCCTGTTGCAGGTGTCCACTCGGGACTTGTGATATTATCAGCAAGGACCTCAACTGTAAACATTTCACCCGGACATAAAATAGTATCAGTGACCGACAATGGTACAGATGGAGGGACTACATTGATCACGATGGAATCGAATGTCGAACATGCATTATTGATGTTTTCACGAATGTAAGTTGTCGTGTCCTGTAACTGCAATGCTGCATTCAGAAGATCAAGATCGGAAAGAAAGGTTCCGTTATTAGGAGTCCACTCAAATGTGATATCCGGGTATAGAAGTGAATCAAATGATGGCGAATAAATCGCCACAATCTCACCTGCACAGTAATATGGCTTTGGTGGTGCAATATCAATATGCATATCTGCAGGAAGCGAATCTACCTGAACCAGAATTCTGTCAGAAGCAGTACATACTCCAATATCGGATTGTAAAGTATAGATTGTTGAAACAGTAGGATTTGCAATTGGATTTAATATATCCGGAGTTTGCAAAGAATCTGTTGGTGACCAGATAAATTCTGTTGCAAGACCCTGGAGGCTTCCTTGTATTGTAACAGACTCACCAATACAAATAAAAACGGTATCCTTATCAATATCGACTATGGCAAGTTCGAAATAGACACTATCCTTTGCACCACATGTATCATTCCCAACTTCTGCATAATACCATCCGGATTCGAACGGCCTTACTGTAGCTGCCGGACCTTCCGCATCATCAAAAAATTCTGCAGGACTCCAATGTATTGGGGATAAAGAATTAGCAAGTAAAACATAAGGCACATCCCTGCACCATTGGATGGTATCATTTGGTGTTTCAATTTCAACCTCTAATTCGTCGAGTATAGCCGTTTCCAGGTATATAGCTCCGTCATCATTTCCTGCGATAAAAGCTATTTCCCAATCAATCGTTTCTGTGCCTTCAGGAAGACCATCATTATTCACAATGATAGGGATGATGATGACAGAATCGCCAGCTTCTAACTCAGCCGGGAAAGCCCCGTCAGGAAAAGTATAGTCTGTTCCGATGGTAGTTGTCCCATTGTCACTGATGAAAATAGTCGTTAGGGCAAGGTTGTCCGGGCCGCGCCGGATGACGAGAGAATAAGGTGCCTCACAATTTTCAGCCAAAACACCCGCATTCCCGGGAGTTGTAACTGAAGCAGTAAGGTAAGTCTGACCGTATGTGAACCCAAAAGAGGAAACCAGAAGTATCGAAAGGATTGCTTTAATCAAAAGGTGTTTTGCCATTGTTGTTGATATAGAATAGCCCATTTCTAAGAACGGTAAAAATAATCTTTTTTAGATACCGCCCTTTTTAGTTTTCGCCGTATTGACAGGTAGTTAGCCATGTTTTTACCTCATCCACTTTGACAGCCTTCTGAGGATTTGCATGCTCAACCTGCAGAAAATTGATCAGATTGGCCATTTCGACTTCATTTAAAGTCGTATTTGGTGGCATTTGTTGTCCGGTTGAGGGATTCAATGCAAGACCATGCCTTATCAGGCAAACCAAACTATCAGGTGATTGGCTGATCAGGGTAGACGATTCCAGACCGGGGATCAATTTGACGAGTCCGCTTCCATCCGCCATATGGCAGGATTCGCAGTGGAAAGCATACAAGGTTTTACCTTGCTTATATGGATTGGTCTGACACGAATATGATAACCAGAGACAACAAATTATTGTGAAGAAAACTAATTTCCTCATGGATATTGTTCATCCAAAAGCAAATCAACAGTTTCCATAAAAGCTGTGACTGATTCGGGATCTGTCCCCTCACAAAATCCTCTGACATGCCTGTCTTTGTCAAGCAGGATAATTCGCCCGCTATGATCAAATCCCCCCGGTGCAGCAGGATCTTCAATTGCGGAGACAAAATATTCATCAGCCAGATGAAAAATGGAGTCCTTCTCACCGGTGACAAATATCCAGTGATCTGTATCGACTCCAAGATTCCTTGCATACCTGTTCAGTACAGAGACCGAGTCGTGACGCTGATCGATGGTGTGCGATATCAGGACCACTCTTTCATCATCTTTGTACTTGTCATAAATTCTCAGCATTTGTTTGGTCACCTTCGGGCAAATGCTTGGACATGAGGTAAAGAAAAAGTCAGCGACATAGACTTTATTTTCAAGCTGCGAGATTCGTAGCTCGCTGCTATCCTGGTCGATCAGGCGAATATCCGGAACGACATGATACACAGAGTCACCGTTATGAACCTCTCTATTACCCAGGTATGGCAATGTATCCGGTTCGTTTTTACAACCCATGTAAAGGAGTAATCCAAAGCCAATCCCGAAAAAAAAGATCACTCGCATATTAAGATGGATTTGCAGCAATCCAGGCATTTGCTTTATCAATTGCATTCAGCATGCGGATTTTTACTTCTGTTACCTTACCGAGTTGTTTTTCCAGGAATTTGGGCATGTCCGCTTCTGTTAGGGTTGCCCTGGCATCGCTATATTCCTTCATCCAGTCCATCATATATTGCTCTGACCCTCTGAGGGCATTCAATGCCTCATCCAGCCCTGCTGCTGTATTTGGCTTTCCTTCTTCGGTGGTACCTGCGGAAGCCTTTATAGCTTTCAATTTCGTTGCCAGCTGATTGATCTCAGACATGCGGGGCATCACCTCATCATGGATCTTCATGATCTCATTTTCGTAGTTCTGCTGATCAGCAGATAAAACAACAGGTTCTGTTCTCACCTCACTTGTCGTCGTTTCTTCTGTTTTTACTTCTGATGGTTTTTGTTTGCAGGATCCGAAGATCATTGCACAAACAAAGAATAATAGGGAGTATTTCATAAATGGTATTAATTTTTAAGGCTGCAAATATAAGATACAAGGCATAGCTGCATAGGAAAACGTAATTTTGATCCGGATTTTGATATGATTAGATCGATTCTTTGGTTCAGACAGGATTTGAGGTTGCGGGACAATGAGGCATTAACCGAGGCCCTTCGGAATAGTGATGAATTGCTGCCTGTGTATGTTTTTGATCCCCTGCATTTTCGCGCATTGACAAGTTTCGGCACCTCAAAAACCGGATATGCCAGGACTCGTTTCCTGATTGAGACAATTACCGATTTGCGTCTCCAGTTGCAATCCCTTGGATCAGACCTCATGGTCCGGATAGGAGATCCTGCAGAAATTCTTTACAACTTATCTATTCATCACAGGGCGTATTATGTCTTTTGCAACCGTGAACGGACAAAGGAAGAGGCTGAAGTCCAGGACAGGCTTGAGAAAAAACTTTGGACTATCGGGAGAGAAGTGAGGTTTAGCCGGGGAAAGATGTTGTATTACACTTCCGATCTTCCTTTTCCTGTCACTCATTGTCCCGACTCATTTACTGTTTTTAAGAAAGAAGTAGAACAATTTGTACCGGTGCGATTTCCCCTTGATATTCCTGAATCAATGCCCCCCCTTTCAGAAGAGCTGGACACCGGAGTTATTCCATTTATCGAGGAGCTTTTTCCAATTACAACCGGGTCTCAGTTCAATCATTTTAAAGGTGGTGAACAAGCAGGTATAACGGCTTTGAATGAGGAAAATGAGATTAACACAGACAGCCTGATGGCAACTGAGGGCTATCAGCTCTCACCATGGATTGCTATGGGTTGTCTGTCACCAAAGTCCGTGTATTATCATTATCTGAATTCAGGCAAATCGGCAGATGAAATAATCCAGAATTTGATTTACCGGGACTACCTGCGCCTAATGGGAAAAAAATATGGTGACCGGATATTTTTTAGATCTGGTATCAAAGGTTTTGGTTTGAAAAATAAAACTGATCCGGAAGCGCTTTCGAAGTGGCAAAAAGGAAAAACTGGTGTACAAATAGTCGATGCAGCCATGAATCAACTGAACCAGACTGGTTGGATTCCGGATATGCTCAGACGTTTAGTGGCCGGCTATTTTATCAAAGTGCTCAATCTTGATTGGCGCCTCGGTGCAGCTTATTTCGAATCGAAATTGATTGATTATGATCCCTGTACGAATTGGGTATCCTGGTTAAATATGGCCGGTCTCGGCCCGGATTCCAGGGAAGACCGTATTATCAATTATGAAGCAGTCGGAAAAAGGATGGATCCGGAAGGTCTCTACATTAATACCTGGATGAATTAAGCCTTTTAGGTCGAAAATTCAGCATTCAATGTCCCATCCCGCATTTCAAATATCATGTCACTCAGGCCCGCAAGCTCTGTATTATGAGTTACGATGATCAGGCTTTTCCCCATTTCAGTCGTAATCTTTCGCAGCAATTGATGAACCTGAATGGATGTATCTGAATCCAGATTTCCAGTAGGTTCATCAGCCAGGATTATATCCGGTTCATTCATAAGTGCTCTTCCGATGGCCACTCTTTGTTGTTCCCCTCCCGAAAGCTGACTTGGTTTATGGGTGGATCGTTCTGATAATCCGAGATAACCAAGCAGCTCACCTGCTCTTCGAAGGGCTTCCTTTTTCTTAATGCCTGTAATCAGCGAAGGCATGGCGATATTCTCAAGAGCAGTAAACTCTGGAAGAAGATGATGAAATTGAAAAACGAAGCCCAGATGCTTGTTTCTTAAGAAGGCGAGATTACGTGCGCTTAAGCCTTTTATTGCCGCTCCGCATATTTCAACAGAGCCTGTATCCGGGCTATCCAGAGTCCCCAGTATATGAAGCAATGTACTCTTGCCCGAGCCTGATTTTCCGATGATTGATACCATCTTTCCTTTTGGGATATCAATGCTCACACCTCTGAGGACCTGCAATGAACCATAGCTCCTGTGAATATTCCGGGCGGATATAGCCCAATCGTAGCTGCCTCCATTAATCATGTGGGTCAAATTTGCAAAATATGTGTCAATCAGCTTCACAACACTCACATTTATATTGAGTTGTCCATCACCTACCCTGATAAAATGACTACTTTTGTAGCCCGTTTTCTGAGAATGATAGTATGAAGGTTCTATTCCTCTGTAAAAAATTTCCCTACCCGCTTAAAGATGGCGAATCCATCGCTATCACCAATCTGTGTAAGGAACTGAAAACCCTCGGCTGTGATATCACCCTGCTTTGCATGAATACCAGCAAACATTATGTGGATATATCCTCTTTGCCTGCCGACTACAATTATTTTACCAGGATACATTCAGTAGACCTTGATAATACCATCAAACCCTGGAATGCGCTGACCAGCCTTGTATCCGGAGAATCTTATCATATCAGGCGATTCAAATCCATTGCATTCAGGAATAAACTCATCCAGGTGCTGAAGGAAGAACGATTTGTCATTATCCAATTGGAGACCTTATATCTCGCTCCATATGTTGAAACGATCCGGGCACATTCAACGGGTAGAATAGTCATGCGCGCTCATAATGTAGAACACGAAATATGGGAACGGATCACAAACAATACTTCATCCCGACTCAGGAAATGGTATCTGCGCTATTTGACACACAAGCTTAAGCAATATGAGATAGAACAGTTTCCTGCCTATGACTACCTGGTGACCCTGACTGATCGCGATTTGAATCAATTCAAGATAAAGGGCTACAAGAATGGAGCTTCTGCGGCACCGATTGGTTTCGATCGTTCCAATTATCCTGACGCTGCATCTTTGAGCGGAAAAGAAATGTCTTTGTGCTTTATTGGATCACTAGACTGGATGCCAAACATGGAGGGCCTTATTTGGTTTCTAACCAATTGCTGGCCTCGCATCCATAAAAAATGGCCTGACATTAAATTTCACGTCGCTGGTAGGAATACGCCTAAATCATTGCTGGAATTGAAGCTGCCCAATGTTGTGGTTCATGGAGAAATTGCTGATGCTTCTGCCTTTATCAATAAGCACGCCATTATGATCGTCCCTCTTTTTTCAGGTAGTGGTATGAGAGTTAAAATTGTTGAAGGCATGGTCATGGGAAAAGTTATTATCACGACCACTTTGGGAAAAGAAGGAATTAATGGCGAACACCAACAACACCTTCTCGTGGCCAATAAGGCAAATGAGTTTATTGAAGCCATTGATTATTGCATCTGTCACCCTGAAGAGGTAAAAAAAATCAGCGATAATGCCAGGGAAAAAGCTGCTCACCAGTTTGACAGTAAGGAAGCTGCGTTGCAGATCATCGATATCTACAAATCATTACTTGACTATAAGAGTAAAGAGTCCAGCAGGCTTCTTGATTCGCTTATGATTTAATTCCTCCCTTTCTGTGCGGATTGCATTTGTTACTTCCCGTTTCCCCTTCCCTGTCGAGAAAGGAGATAAGCTTCGGGCATTTCATCAGATCCGGCTGCTGAGTCGTGCTCATGAAATTCACCTGACTGCAGTATCTCATAAATCAGTAGCCAAAGAAGATCTTGAGGCTATGATTCCATATTGTAAGTCAGTGAAAGTATTCCGGATCCGGTGGTGGTTGATTCCTTTCAATTTGCTGATGGGTGTATGGGAGGGTTTGCCATTGCAAGTCAGTTATTTTCTCGACCGTAGCATCAAACGAAAAGTACAATATCATCTTATCCGTGTAGAGCCAGATCACCTGATCTGTCAATTGATCAGGGCAGCTCCATACGTCACTGCGCTACCTTTTCCAAAAACCCTTGATTACATGGATGTATTCTCTGAGGGAATGAGGCAATTATCCGAGAAGTATAAATGGTTGAGCAAATTGTTTCGATTTGAAGCCAATCGATTGGCTGCTTATGAAAGAACGATTTATAAAGAATTCGATAATCACATTATTATCTCTTCGCAGGATAAAGAACGATTGAGCTTGCCGTCAAAGGAATTTATTACAGTGATACCAAATGGTGTTGATGAATATTTTTCTGCAGTAGATATTAAAATACCCGGGCATGATCTCGTCTTCGTAGGCAATCTAGGTTATGGGCCGAATAAAGAGGCAGCAGAATACCTGGTTAACAAACTCTTGCCGGCATTACAAAAGAAGCAAATGAATGTTACGCTTTTAATAGCAGGGGCGAGACCTTCGCCAGGCATAAAGCGTTTGGGAATGCGACCTCATATAACAGTTAAAGGATGGGTAGCCGACATTCGGGATGCTTATCAGGACGGCCGTATCTTTATTGCCCCGATGTTCTCCGGTCTTGGTTTGCAAAATAAAATACTGGAAGCCATGTCCATGGGATTACCTTGTATTACAACCTCAATGGTCAATAATGCGATCGGGGCAAAGGAAGGAACAGAAATACTGATAGCTGACGACATCGAAGGCATGATCAGGCATATTGAGTATCTTTTGGATCATCCCGATCAATACCATCGCATCTCGGAAAATGCCCGATCTTTTATGAATAAAAATTTCAGGTGGGAGGACCAGGTGTCTAAAATGGAAAAAGTATTAATATCGAAACACGCATATACATCTAAATGATAAAGTCTCAAATGGAAGCAATGCCATCTTCCTCTCAATTACACTCAATAGCATCTGCTATTCTCGATATCAAAGCTGGTAAAGTGGTAATTGTCGTAGATGATGAAGACAGGGAAAATGAAGGTGACTTTATCTGTGCGGCAGAATGTGTTACACCTGAGATCATCAATTTTATGGCTACACATGGCCGAGGACTTATCTGTGCTCCACTCGATGAGAAGAGGGTAGAGGAACTCAAGCTTCAGATGATGGTGAGGGATAATACTGCACTGCATGAAACCGCCTTTACTGTTTCAATCGATCTCAAGGGGCATGGTTGTACGACAGGCATTTCAGCACATGACAGGGCTGTAGGAATTCGTGCTCTAGTTGATCCGGCCATTACAGCTGAAGATTATGCAAGGCCTGGTCACATATTTCCCCTACGCGCAAAAACCGGAGGCGTCTTACGCAGAAGCGGTCACACTGAAGCTGCGATAGACCTGGCCAGAATGGCCGGTTATTATCCCGCAGGTGTTCTGGTTGAAATCCTAAACCAGGATGGAAGCATGGCACGAGTTCCGCAATTGCTCGAAATCGCACAAAAACATGATCTGAAAATTATTTCTATCCAGGATCTGATCGCCTACAGAATGGAAAAGGAAAGGATCATCGAGCAATTATCTCCTTATACAATTACTTCAAGGCATGGTGATTGGACTGTGATACCTTTCAGACAACTGACATCGGAAGATATTCATCTAGCTCTGGTCAAAGGAAATCCGGCCGACGTTGATCCTACTTTGGTCAGAGTTCATAGCATGTCGCGTACTGGTGATTTACTCGGACTTATATTTGGTGAGACTGGCCGGGAGATCGATCATGCATTATCTCTGATCAATGAAGAGGGAGATGGCATTTTTCTTCTAATGCGTCATCATGATCTCCATGATAATGTGCTGGATATTTTAACTGCATATGCGAATGATGCAGACCCTGCTTCGATGGAACAACAACGTGATATCGGCGTCGGTGCACAAATCCTGAAAGACCTCGGAGTCAATCGCATGCGATTGATGACAAATCATCCTGTCCCAAGAATCGGATTGATCGGGTTCGGACTTGAAATTGTTGAGAATATCAAAATCTGATCAGGCCAGGATCAGAATGTCGGACAAAGAGATTCTTCATTATCATAGAATCCCGTGAAACTGATCGAAAGCTCAAATGCTCCTTTTCCGGGATCATCCGCAGTTAAAGATGTGATGACCAGATCATGGCTCAATCCGATCAGTAATCCTTTTACTTCATATGCCGCCAACAGATATAGTGTTGATGGTTTAAGTGGTGATGATGATGTTTGATTCAGACGCACGCCTCCTCCAAAGTGAACTGCCTGGTTATCATAATTTGTAATATCAAACTTGACAAGTGTTGCAGCTGAAAACATTTGATGAGGTCCTTGCTTTTGCCATAATATTCTTGGAAGAAGAGACACGTATTCATTAGATGCCAATTCCAATGATACGAATCCTGTAACCTT
>JANMVA010000135.1:0-2089 GCA_031392195.1 Saprospiraceae bacterium
ATCAATTGAAAACTGTTGACACCGCAATGGCTGAATTTGTTTTCAATATAAAATTCATATGGTGTCCAGACAGAAGCGATGCCATCATCGATGAGGATCTGCCAGCTCAATAATTTTTCTTCCACTGCTAACTTTCCATACAATGCCGCAATGTTTTTCATTAGTTGATCAAGTGATTCTCCTTTGGCACGCGGGTTGCCATCTGTATCATGTGTGAAGGTGAACAGCTGCGCACCCGGGACAAAACATGAACGAAGAGACGCGGTATCCCCTTTGTACATGGATTGAAAGAATTTATCAATGGTGGCACGGATATCGGCTTCAGTGGAAAAAGCCGTAACGCTGATGCATATGAATGCGCAGGAGATGATGATTTTTTTCATGAGGGTAATTTATGGAATGGGATTGGATGGAGATCTTCTGATCGACGAAGCTTCAAGAAAGATGGATGATTTTCAATGGAGCCGTGAGCCGTGAGCCGTGTGACCTTGACTAAAATAGGTTGACTTTTTAATTCACTCTTCAATTATCGTCATTATCATCATCACTTTTTCTTTTTTGCTACTTTTTTCTTTTTGTTAGCAAGTCAGATTTTGTGGATAACTCGTGATCCCATTTGAAGATCAGCATTTTAGGCTTTTCTCTTTTGCTCATCTTTTCCACATATTTTTCATACGCAATAGGGTTCATCATACCAATCTCGGAATGGGGCCGTTCCTTATTGTACCTGGTCATTATTCCTTGCGACACTTTGTTTAAATCGTTTCCTATTAACCTTGAATCGCACAAATAGTAGTTTTTAATCGTTTCCTGTACGCGCTCAGCATATGCATTTTCTTGTGGCAATTTGCACATGCTCTTTTTTATGCCATAGGAGTCCAAAGCCGTTTTGTGTGCTTCACTGATGTATTGGCTCCCTCTATCTGAATGAAAAATACAACCGACAAGGTTATGCCCATTCCGACTTCTAATGGCCTTTCTGAGTGCCTTCACATTTTCTGAAGCTCTCAGGGTCCTTGATAGATGAAGTGCTAACAAACGCCGGGAATAAACATCGATGATCGTGATTCCATAAAAAGTATGTCCATTCTCTTCGTGATAGAAAATATCAGATTGCCATACCTGATTAATACCTGTAAGCTTTCTGCCTTCTACCAAATTAGGGAAGATCTCAACTTGTTGCGCCCAGGTCGTTTTCTTCTTACTACGTCTACGTTTCAGCCGAAATCCATACGTAAATCCGATTGCTTCAAATCCATCTCGTCCTATCGGCGGCGGTACTTGTGAAGCGTAATAAATCGAACGGCAGGACATTCGTTTATGGCGCCTACGGACCTTACGAATGATACGAAGTGTCTGATTCACTATTTGGGCCTTTTGCTCTTCTCGCCTATGCGACTTCCACAACGCTTGTTTTGTGATGCAAGCAATAAGTAGCAAATCCTTCATTTTGTAGAAGTGTTTTTTCCTTTTGTAGGCCTGGAACCAGGTGAGGGTCCGTTTGATAAGTTTTTTTTTATGTCAGTTTTAAATTCCTCATCAGCAAACTCAATAAGTTTGTTTAGAAAATCAATCTCCATTTGTTTTCGACCCAAGGCAGCTTCAGCTTCCTTTAGCTTCTTTTCAAGTTCCTTTGTGCGATAGGATTCGCTTTTGTCTTCGACCACCATGATTCTGTTTTTCTTTAAATATCGGCTATATTGGTATATCCAGCGATAAACAGATTGTTCGCTCGCAAGCAGCTCCTGACTCACTTGCTTTACAGTGGCTGTCCCAGACTCGATATCCTGGACCATTTTCCTTTTAATCTCCTCGCTAAATCGTCGTTGAGGAGTTAAAGTTGTCTTTTTAAAGGGTTGTGCTTTCATTGTTGACCAAATTTTTTAGGTTATTTTTGGTCAACCTATTTCAGTCGAGGACATTGTATATTACATGGAGAATAAAAATACTAAAGGAGCAGTATTTATTCACTGCTAAAAGAGAGTAGTTTCGGTATTATGTATCCGCTGCATTTTCTAAGAAGCCCTGGTTAGAATTATCCTGTTTGCCGGAGAGAACTCCTGCAATGAAATTATTTCAATCTTACCCA
>JANMVA010000292.1:0-3013 GCA_031392195.1 Saprospiraceae bacterium
GGTTTCGACTCCGCTCAACCACCGGGTATGATTTATTGTGAATCCCGGTCACTGAGCGTTAGTCGAAGTGACCCAGTCTCATTACATTCACCCTCTGAATGGAAAAAACCAAACCATATCTCATCGGCATCTCTGGCGGCAGCGGCTCAGGGAAGACTTCAATCATTCACCGGCTGCGAGACCTTTTTACGGAAGAGAAGCTTTGCATTATTTCTCAGGACGAGTACTATCATCCCAGGGAACAGCAACAATGGGATGCTGCAGGTTACCAGAATTTTGATTTGCCCGCCTCAATTGATGACAAGGCTTTTGTCCGTGATATTGAAAAGCTCATCCGGGGCGAACAGGTCATCAAGGAGCAATACACATTTAATAATCCAAACAAAGAATCAAGGCATCTCACTTTTAATCCGGCACCTGTTATCATCGTTGAGGGACTATTTGTTTTTTATTTTGAAGCCATCCGCAAGCTGATTGACCTGAAAATCTTTATTGATGCAGAAGACATCATTAAACTGAAACGACGCATCATCCGCGATGCGGGCGAGCGCAATTATCCGCTTGAAGATGTACTGCATCGTTATGAGCATCATGTATTGCCATCCTTCCGCGCTTTCATCGAGCCATTTAAGAAGGAGGCTGATATTGTGGTGAATAATCATAGTAATTATGATAGGGCGATTGAGGTGTTGGTGGCTGTTATTAAATCGAGGAAGTAAAAATGGAAACGCCGGGCATTTAGCTCCCCTATGAAATCTTAAGGATCGGAGAGTGAAAATTGGCGCAGCCTACTTCTGATTCACAATACTCTTCGTCACAATCCTATACACCTCAGCGAGATCCGGATGATCTTCAAGTAACTTCAGATGCTTCTCGATCGTAATCTCATCACCGCGGATAGCAGGACCAGTTTGGCTGTTGGATGGACCTAAGAGTAATGCCTTTTGAAAAGTAGTTCGGATCAATGGTTTCAAAATATCAAATGAAACATGATGCTGAGCACAAATCGATTCAGCCAGTGTCATCATGTGATTGGTGAAATTGTTTGCAAAGACAGCCGCCAGGTGGATCACTGATTTTTGTTCATCCGACATCTGATATGTAGCTGCAGAAATCTTTCCGGCCAATGTTGCCAGAACTTCCATATCCGCTTGTCGATTTGCTGAGATAATAATCGGTGTATGATGCCATTCAGTTTCATGGTGTTCCGAAAAAGTCTGCAAGGGATAAAATATTCCTTTGCGTTCATGCGGCAGTACATTCAATCCCAACACACCGGAGCAATGAACAATCAAGCCATCCAGTTCATGCATAGATTCCAGTTGACTAGCCACTTCCAGCACTGCATCATCTGAAACGGTGAGAAAATAAACATCCGCCGTTTTATCCAATTCTTCAAGACTCGTGACATGACTCGCCGCATGTAACTTCTGCGCTAGTAATACAGCCGGCCAATGCGCCCTGTTATAAACCTGGATAATATTGCAACCCGCATGTTGTAATGCAGGCATCAGGTGATGCGCAAGCCTTCCAGCGCCTAAACAGACTATCTTCATTTATATGATAGAATTACCTCTCCGAAGTTATTACGATCAGCGAGGGCAAGCCTCGCTTCTACACAGATTTCATATTATTACTCACCACTCACCACTCACAAATGAATACTGAATACTGACCTCTTACCTCTTGCCTCTTACTTCTTACCTCTTACCTCTTACCTCTTACTTCTTACCTTTTTTAAGTCTCTTATACATCCCCACAAACATTCCCCCCAGCATAATAATACATCCCGCCCAAAACAAATTGATGCCCGGAAATAATATCGCCTTCAAAACGATGTAATCATTTCTTGGAACTTCATCTGCAATTTCAATAGCCAGTGACGGGTGGGCAATCGGTTGCGCCAGATAGTATTGGAATTCTTCCGTTTCAGGTTTGATGGTTTCAAGTCTGACATGCAAGCCCAGATCAGGAATGAAAGCTTTCATGTTGAGCGGACTTCCTTCGCGAATGAAATAGAGTGGTCGTGCTGTGTATATGCGACCGGTTTTAGTTTTTATTTCCAGGACACCATGGATAGCTATATCACCCTCTACAGCAGTGTAATTAGGATGATCGACTTTGTTATCAACACCGCGCATGGTAATCTCGAGCTCCTTCCAGGTCTTGGTTTCATTCGGATGAATGACAAGCTTCTCATAGTTCAATGATTCATCTGTAGGCACCAGACTGTCAATGGCCGTTGTCGATATTCGAGTCCGGACGTTAAAATCATTGATCTGATCTGACAATCCAAAGAGCAATCCTTTGCGCACAAGCAATGTCGGATATGCTTTTTTAGTATCCGGATGCTCACTATGGCTGATTGATAAATTACCGGAGATCGCAAGGTCATTCTCTGCAGGCACATAATCGGGATTCTTCGAATCTAATGAAATGCTATCGAGAGTGACAGTGAACTTTCCAAACTGAATGGAATCGCCCGGATGGATGTAGTACGTACTATAATTCAACGTACTGTCAACTTTCCGGATATTCTCTACATCCTGTTGTTCAGGCGGAAGCCCATCGATGAAGGTGAACATGTCTCTGTCTAAATACCGTTTGGTATCAGGGTTCGCTGTCGCAATTTTGGTCATCTTTCGTTCGTAGAGAACATTTGGATAAGTAGTGAAATGCTCAGCTGTATCACCCTTCTCAGTCATTTTAATAAACTCAACTTCATATTCGCGTGTCAGTCCAATCAGGGTGTCGGATTTATAAGTAACCCAATAACCATTCATGAACATCGGGAGGTGCTTGATCAGCAACGTATTTTCACCGGCGTTCATATTTTCTGCAAGTCCTGCCTGCGCAAATCTGTTTTCGGACACAATACGTTTATTCAAGCCACTCGCTGCAATTCCAACCAGCATCAATGCAAATCCACCATGCGCAAGCGCTGAAGCTATCGAGGTGAGATTCCCTTTTCCAAAATTGATGATATAGTCAGCATTTGCTACGATACCAAAAC
>JANMVA010000330.1:0-9564 GCA_031392195.1 Saprospiraceae bacterium
CCTTTCGCGCATAGAATCTCATTTTCTCATTTTCTCATTTTCTCATTTTCTCACATTCTCACATTCTCACTTGGCGGCGATACCCCTACCCCTGTGTGCGAAATGGCAGCGCGTTGCACGCTTCTCATTTCATGCAACCCCGGGGACCTTTCGCGCATAGAATTTCATTTTCTCACCTTTTCGTTATTTGAAGTCTCCAGACTTCAAATCCATATTGAGGATCACCTTCAATTTGTAATCAAATGATAGCAGCCTCCGGGCTGCAGGTATAGAACTTTCACCTGTTCCTTTTCACTTTCTCACATTCTCATGTTCTGGCTTATCTTTTCGGCATGGAAGACCATCAGATCCACCAAAACCGTATCCGGCAGATATTTTTCCTGGCTCTGCTTGTACTGCTTGGCGCCCTTCTGGCGAAAGAGTTGGCTACTTTTTTGCCGGCTTTGCTTGGGGCCATCACTTTATATATCCTGATCCGGAAATGGATGTTCAGTATGGTCGAAGTCCGGAAATGGAAACCCAACATGGCCGCTACTATCCTGATGGTGCTCACATTGCTGATCATCCTCATTCCGATCGGCCTGCTGGTCCAGATGCTTTCATCCAAAGTCACCTATGCCATCTCACATTCCAATGAACTGGTCGAATCAATCAAAATCCTCGTAGCCAATACAGAGCAACGGTTTAATATTGAAATTGCGAATACAGAGAACATCAACAAGCTGGGCGGTTTTATTGCACAGGTGGTGCCGCAACTATTGAATGCAACTTTTGGAACACTGGTCACGATTTTCTTTACCTACTTCATTCTCTATTTTTTCCTCGTCAATGGAAGGGTGATGGAAAAATGGCTGGAAGAATCAATCCCGCTGAAAGATGAAAATGTGGTCAAGCTGGGTCGTGAAATGGAAAACATCGTGCTGAGCAATGCGATCGGCATTCCGGTGATTGCATTTTTACAGGGGATTGTTGCCGTGATCGGATACTATATCATTGGTGTCAAGGAACCCTGGTTCTGGTTTGTCGTTACATGCATCACTTCGATGCTGCCATTTATTGGTGCAGCTTTGGCCTATGTTCCGCTCGCCATTATCTTTTTTGCCAATGACGAAGTGGGACGGGGCATCTTCATGCTCATCTTTGGTTTTGGTGTCATCGGTACAGTGGATAATGTCTTCCGCTTCACCCTGGCGAGAAAGATTGGTAACGTCCACCCATTAATCACTGTATTTGGGGTTCTGGTCGGTCTGCAACTTTTTGGATTTGTCGGATTGATCTTTGGTCCGGTCCTGATTTCATTATTTATCCTCCTGTTGAAGATTTATTCCAACGAGTTTATGGCAAAAAAGAGCAGGTTGATCGTGTAATGTTACTTTTTCATTGCTAAAAAAGCAACAAAACAATCATTGCTCTTCTAACTAAATCTTTTTACTTTTTGCTAGCCCAAAAAGTAACAAAAAAGGGCTTAGCGACCCAAAAAACTTCCTTTCGCATACAAGCATTTGTTTGGCACCGGGTTTGCTTGCTCGCCTTTTCGTTTTCTACCCGCCCGGCTTTTTTCCCCGAAAAGAAAAAAGCCGGCTGATGTATCGATCGAACAATTTTGTGTCGCAGTTTTTTCTTATCGAAAGGAAAAAAGAACACATTTAAATGCACACTAGTCTGTAATTGATATTATGGAGGCAGTGTAAAATTTGTTTTCATTTCGAGAAGCAGAATACGTCTCTCAAAACTGTCCGAGCATTTGGATGTCAATTTTAGTTTAAGACAAGTCTCCTCAAGAAATAGTTTTTGAAAAGAAATTGATTTGAAAAACGAATAAGCGCGATGGTTCGACCTGCTTTACTCATCCTGGTGCGACAGCTCACCAACCGCAAACCCGATATTAAACAAAAGTCTGAAAGCTCAAGCGAGTTTTAGAGCGACGGGGTTTGGTTGGTGAGCTGTAGCCCTTGGATGCGCGATGCGGGTCGAACCATGGTTGCTTTGGTTGCTGAGCTGTAGCCCGAGGTTGAGTGTCGCAAGTCGAAGCATTGGCAATGAAAAAAGTAACACTGAAAAATCCTTTTTCGGCAAAATCCGTCAGCAGTTCGAAGCATGAGCTAATTTGCTGATATACTGATACGCACAAAAAGTGCCGGGATAAAACCCGGCACTTAAAATTAAACCTGATTAATATTCTCTGCGATTATTATTGAGCAGCCACTCCAATCATGTTCTTTACTCGTCCTAAGCTTGTAGCTTGTCCTGTTTGGGTGTCGATTGAGTACAGCCTGTAAGCTTCCTCAGTCAACTCATCCTGAATCGGTGAGATATTTGGCACAAAACCACTGGCAAGAAATACTCCAATTGTAAGCCCCCTTGAGTAATCAAGACCACCTTCGCCTACAATGGTTAATCCTGTTGGACCTAACACTTTTGTATTCCCGTCTGAATCCATTCCATTAAGAAAACCATCGGTTGTAGTAATACTATACGTCTCCAGCCCTGCGTTCGCTAAGGCATTTATTCCCTTTAGATTGGTTTCCGCTTTTCCCACAACCAAGCCTGTGAGTGGATGAATCGTCAATGTCTGACCAATATCAGTCATCAACATGATCATGCCCGTTTTAAGATTGAAATCAAAACCAACTGTAGATCCTTCGATGGCAGGAGTAAAATTAGTTCTGCTCAGAGGCCTGGCGAGACCTGTAGTCCGGTCTATCGTATAGATCTTGTTCATATTGCTTACACCATATAAAACCCTGGTAACAGGTCTCACATCAATAGAAATAATGAGCTCACCTGTCCTGAGTCCTCTAATTGCTACAGCGCCCAGATCTACGTATGCGGGTGCCAGTTTAAATTTAAAAATCTCATTGGTCGGACTAAGTCCAAAAAAGTTACCCAAAGCAACTGTAGGGGTATTACGTGGATTTATTGGGGTGATATCTTCTTCTTGCTGGCATCCAACAAGTAATATCATGCCTAATAAGAAGGCAACATTCAGTTTGATTAAGTTGAGAAAAGGTTTCATGATATTTAAATTTTATATTGTTTGAATTAATAGTACAAACCTACACCTGGTTCCAGGCCTTATACATGACCAACGTCCATTTAAAGTTGATTGTAATCAATGATGTGATACGGAGGTACAAATTTTTCATTCCAATATGATGGTGAAGATTTTCTCAAAAATCATCTGGTTTGCATCAGATTCATTAACTCATATTGAAATTTTGCAATGGAAGATCATTCCGCATGAATGAGACAATGACTTCACCTGGGGATGCAATAATCAACAAGGAATATCTGATCTGTAAACTTTCTCAGCCCTTGCTCAACGCTTTGATGGCAATCAAATGATCGCTTTGACCTTATATAGAATGATTTCCTGAAGGAACAGTGGTTGTTACCCCGTATATACTATGTCTTAGCTCGCTTTCCTTGTGGTCAAACAGGTAATTTGATTTGCTATTCACCCGTCCTGATTTCAATCGTAAAATCTCCTGATATTAATCATTTCATCCTTTTGCGAGCCGTTGGATATTTGTACCGTTAAACAGAGAAAGTATTATAAAAAATTATCTACCCCCATTCAATGGTAAGAAATTTTAATTCCGTGGGAGCGAGATTAAATGTCAATGCTAGCCCCCCAAGATCAGCTCATCCGGATTCATCCTTCAATAGATCAGTCATGCCAGACCTGAAAATAAAACAATACCAAAGTGAAAGCAATGCCTGGAAACGCTCAGTTTCCCATATGGCTGATGAAAACATCCAGATGAAAATACGGGTGGCAGAGATCCTGAATGATGCATTCGATATCCGCCTTCTTCCGGCAGTCGAGAACTTTCAAAGCCGGGTTTTAAATGAAGAACAGGGCATTATTCTCCTGCGTCACAATATCGCCGAATTAGATAAATTTTTATTGACGAATACTTTAAACTATTCAAATGTCTCAATTGAAATTGGTCCTCTCCGGACCAGGTTACAGTACCAAATAACCACAGCTGAAGCGAGGTTTAACAAATTGAAATCTGAATTCTATTATTTTCTCTCTGAGAATATATAGACTACCCGGAGCTCTGATTTACTCCCGTTTAATTGAGAAGTTGCTTCAGCTTCTTTATATCCTTAATAACGATCGCGCCATTTTTAATGTCAATCAACTTTTCATTTCGGAAATCACTAAGCGTACGTACCAAGGATTCCGTAGCCGTACCTGCAATATTCGCCAGGCTTTCTCTGCTCATATCGATTGAAAAATTGTCTTCTTCATTCTCCTGGTATTTATGCCAGACCATCAACAAGGCATCCGCTACTTTTTTACGCAGTGAATTATAGGCCATCGCCAGAAGCTGTCCTTCTTTTTCTGCAATATTCTTTGCTAATATTTGAATAAACTTCCGCGTCACCTCTGAATTGTGATTAATTAATTCATCAAATTCTTCTTTGGGAATAATGCCTAACTCGGTTTCTTCCAGCGATTCTGCTGAATCACTATACACCGTTCCTTCGAGCATGGATATATAACCTAAAAAATCACCGGCACTAAAAAGATTTGTGACCAGTTCTTTCCCTTCCTCATTGGCTTTATAGGTTTTCACTTTGCCACTCAGCACATAGTACAGTCTGTTGGGATGATTACCTTCTGAATAAATAACCTGCTTCTTTTTATACTTATTCATATTCCTTCCCTCGGTGAAAGACAACCATGAGTTTTGGATGGATGTTACTTTTGCAAGGCTGGTAAGTCCTTCCAGACCGTTGAATGTTTCATTCGTGAGCCACTCAATTTTCTTTAACCGGCTATTCACGGCATTGAGTAGTTCAGTACCATCAAAAGGTTTTGTGATGTAATCATCAGCTCCGGCTTCCATTCCTTTTCTGAAATCACCGCGTTCCGTTTTAGCCGTCAGAAAAATAAAAGGTGTGTTCTTGATAGCGTCATTTCGCTGCACGGCATGTAATACACCATAGCCATCGAGCTCTGGCATCATGATATCACAAATGATTAAATCAGGCAAAAATTCGAGGGCTTTTTCGATGCCCCGCTTCCCATTCTCTGCTACCTGAACATCATAATTTGCCAGCTCCAGTATTTCCGAAGTATTGATCCGGATGTCCTCATTGTCTTCAATCAATAAAATTTTTTTCATCCCGGATCTTTTAAATTAAATGAAACCTTAAACTCAGTGCCCTTATTCAGCTCACTGGTACATTCGACATATCCATTCATCAATTCGGCATACTTAGCAATAATATGCAGACCGAGGCCTGTGCCCTGGATATTCGCTACATTACTTCCACGAAAAAAACGTTCCATGAGATGTTTCTGGTCCTCTTTCGATATTCCCATTCCGTTATCCTTTACGGAAATAGTCAGGACCTGATCCTGTACAAAACAGCTTACCCGGATAATACTTTTAACCGGGGAGAATTTACTCGCATTGGAAATGAGATTCTGAAGGATATGCCTGAACAACGACTGGTCCAATATGACATATGGACCCCCTTCATAATGATAAAATATTTCCTGTTGCTTTTTAAGGCTTTCCTTCATTTCACTGATGATCGAGGCTATGCATTCCACGACATTAAATTCAGTAAATCTGACCTGGATTTTGCCCTCCTCTATCCTTCCCATGCTAAGAAAATCATTCAGAATTCCTGTCAGCATATTTACCGATGTAACAATGCGTTCCACATGTTTTTCCCGTTTGCCCTGCTCCTCTGTGGAGGCGTATTTCTGGATCAGGTAAGAGGAAGACAAGACCGTACTGAGTGGCGTCCGGAATTCATGAGAGGCCATGGAGACAAACCTGGACTTTAATTCACCCAACTCTTTTTCCTTCTCTAATGCTTTAGAAAGCTCTTCTTTAGAAATTTCCAATTGAAGCATCGTGTTAGTTAGATCTTCTGTGCGCTGTGCAACGGTTGATTCGAGGTCTTCATTCAATTTTCTGATATCGGACTCGGACTGCTTACGAACAGAAATGTTGCTGATGAATGCAATGACCAGCTTCTCGTCCTTGTCAAAATAATTGCCCAGGCTTATCTCAACCGGAAATTCTGTTCCATCTTTTCGTAATGCAAATAAATCCATGCCAAGACCCATGGGGCGGCTCTGGGGCCTCTTAAAATATTTATCCCTGTGATCTTCATGGTGATGATGATATCGGACGGGTATTAAAGTTTCAATCTTCTTACCAAGCAACTCTTCCTCTTCATATCCGAATTCCTTCAATGCGAATGGGTTTATAGCCGTAATGGCTCCTTCGCTATCGGTCATCAGTATCCCCATGGTGGCATAGTTGAACAATGCCTCAAAGCGCTTTGAGCTTTTACCTTCTTCTTTGCCGGTATTCTGCATGTTCGTCAGAAATTTCTAAATCGCCTGTATTAAATTATTTCGTAAGGATTCAATCCGTGGAAATAAAATGATTATTCCATGAGGGGTATGGATTTACCCTCCAAATTCACCTTTATCCTACCAGTAACAAGATTATGTACTAAATGATCTGGGTATCAGCTCATGGCTTTGCTACCGGAGTGGGGATTGGATGATTATTCATTTTCGAATCGCCCGGTTTTCTCTGTAATGGCTATCCTGAATATAACCGTTTTAATCTGGCCTGTGGAATGATTGGTAACTTTCCTTTCTAACATCTTATGGGGCAACGCTGTCTCACTCACGTAAAGATGACTCATCCGGTCCACATAAAATTCCATAGCGTCCAATTGTTCGTCTTCATCTGTCAATTCATGAAACTCTCCCCAGGCAATGACGCTTTCCCATTCTGTGAAACTTTTCATCTGATCGACTTCAAAACAAACATGGGGATTTTTTCGCATCATTTCAATCTTCATCCCCTCAGCGGAATGGGCGATGATGGATGTACCATCATATGCATAATTAATCGGCACAATATAGCTTTTGTGCCCATCGTGACACGCGATTCGGCCCATAACATTTTCTCTCAGGATATCATCCATTTGCGTATCATTTAATATTCCAATCATCCATTTCTTGTTTATCCTGCCGTTTTAAAAATAGTATAGCTGATTATGTTTTGACCCGGACACAATTGAGCAATGCCAGGTAATTCATCGACCACCAACAAAGCTAGGACTTGACTGGAGGCCTGTGATTGATCACGATCAATCTATTGTTTGATCCTGATCACCCCGAACGTTAAAAATAAACAGGTGATTTGCTTATTCAAATAAGAAAACAAATGGGATTTGCATTAAGACAACCACTGGCACCAGAACATAAATTTCGAAAATGGATTATTGGGACAAATTAATCCAGGCTTCCTAAATGAAATCCAATCACCATTATCCGGTTCTGTTATTGTCAATTCCTCTGTTGGCAGGCATTATCCTGTCCTCCTCCATTGGTTTTTTCACACCCGATTTTTATTCATTGGAAACACTTAACTGGCAAATACAGGCACGAGGCCAGGACATGGTCGACTTATTCGTGGTGGCCCCCGTTCTGGCCATTAGCGCTTGTATGGCATATAAAGGGAATAAAACCGGCTTATTGATTTGGGCAGGATCGAATCTATACATTGTATACACATTCGTCATTTTCTGCTTTGCAGTTCACTTTAACAGCTTCTTTCTGTTGTATTGCATGAACCTCGGATTGTCATTTTACTCGATACTTTATTTCATAAAACGGATGGCAAAAATGGATGGACCTGAATCCATTTCCCACGCCGGACTAAAAAAAATAACCGCGGTTTACTTTCTGATCATTGCGATTTTGTTCCTGGGACTTTGGATTTCAGAAATTTCTTCATGGATGCGTGAATTGCCCAGGCCGAAAATGTTGGAGGAAATCGGCTTGCTCACCAACCCGGTGCACGTGATCGACCTTTCAGTTTTAATTCCCGGCGTGTTTGCCATTGGAATTCTCTTGTGGCGAAATAAAACTGCAGGGATCATACTGGCTCCTGTGCTGCTTACCTTTTTTGTGTTGATGGATTTGACCATCAGTGTGCTGAATTATATGATGCATGCGATCATACCAGGAACAAGTCCGGCTATCACCTGGGTGATGATCATGTTGGCTTTGCTGAGCATTATACTGCTTGTTCTTTTTATGAAGCTCTTCCAAAAGAAAACTATCCAAAACGGTGTATTGGCATAATCAGATGCTAAAAACTCAACCTCTTCAATTACAAACACAATCATGATGAAAATCCTTCGAATCATTGCCATCGTGATCCTTTTCACGAATGCTGTCGGCGCATTAGCGGGTGGCTGGGGATTGATGTCAGATCCAAGCGGGCAAGGTTTGCATTTATCCTTATCCTACCTGGAACACACACCCTTCAAAAATTTCCTGATTCCCGGAATCATATTGTTTACTGTCAATGGTCTGCTTTGCCTCGTTGTGTTGATGGCCACACTGATGAAATGGAAACACCATGAATGCCTAATTATAGCGCAGGGAGCATTATTGACCGGTTGGATTTTCATACAGGTGTTGATGATACAAACTGTCTATTACCTCCACTATGTATGTGCAGCGATGGGTTTGTATCTGCTCCTTTATGGCTTCATCGTTTATGAACAAAAAAAATCTGAACGTCATCATGATAAGATCAGCTCCCCGGTTTAAATCCTGATGCCTAATACCAAACGTACGGTCAAATATTATCTTCTTTCCTTTGTCAAATATGATCTGAAGGCAAGCATCAGTGTCTTTTTTGTAGCCTTGCCGTTGTGCCTGGGTATTTCTTTAGCATCCGGCGCACCACTCTATTCCGGATTAATGGCGGGCATCATCGGCGGCTTACTCATTTCTTTTCTCAGCAAATCCGAATTGAGTGTGAGTGGCCCGGCCGCGGGATTGACAGCGATCTGTGCGGCGGCGATGACGGATCTCGGATCGATTGAAATTCTCTTTTTATCCGTTGCGCTTGCTGGTATGATCCAGATCCTTCTCGGACTGTCGAAGCTTGGTGCATTTACACATTTCATTCCATCCGCTGTCATTAAAGGAATGCTGGCAGCCATTGGCATCATGCTGATCGCAAAGCAAATTCCACTGGTCATCGGTTATGATCAGCCTGATTTCTGGACAAATGAATTATTCAATATCATCACCTTCAACCACAGCTTCGATCATATTCGCGATTTATCCCGGCACATTACACCTGGTGCGATTATCGTGTCCCTCTTGTCAATGGCCATTCTGATCGGGTGGAAGCGAACTGTAGCAGAGAAAATTAAATGGATCCCCGCATCGGTCGTCACCGTATTTGCAGGTGCAATGATAGCTTACATCTTCAACAGGTTCTATCTGCCGTTGGGCATTGATGCATCACAATTTGTTAGGCTACCAAAAGATTTTCTTGCAGAGATTCACTTGGCTGATCTTTCATCTCTTTTCTCAAATAAAGCGATCTGGTCCACAGCAATTGTCATATGCTTTGTAGCCTCGCTGGAAACACTGTTGAGCATCACCGCCATCGACAAACTGGATCCATACAACAGGGTCACCCCGCAAAATCGCGAACTGGTGGCCCAGGGAATAGGCAATGTCGTCAGTGGTTTGATAGGTGG
>JANMVA010000342.1:0-7432 GCA_031392195.1 Saprospiraceae bacterium
CCAAAGCTCCAATGGATCTTGACGGGTATGCCTGAAACAGTAGCAATATGTAAGGACCCTTTCATGCGGGCAAAAGATAGGGATTAATCGAGTGGTGAATTGGAGATCAGGAATGAACCGGTGCAGGCATAGACTGGTATAGTTCACCTTTGAGGACTGCCCTCGAGATGACAAGTCGCTGGATCTCGCTGGTCCCTTCATATATCTGGGTGATCTTGGCGTCACGCATGAGTCGTTCGACATGATATTCTTTTACGTATCCGTAACCTCCATGGATCTGAACTGCCTCTATTGTATGTTTCATCGCTGTCTCTGACGCAAACAATTTTGCCATCGCAGCCGCGGTGCTGTAATCTGCTCCCAGGTCTTTTAATTGTGCAGCCCTGTAGACAAGAAGGCGGGCAGCTTCAATTTCGGTGGCCATATCCGCAAGCTTGAAAGCAATAGCCTGATGCTGCATGATCGGTTTGCCAAAAGCTTCTCTTTCCTGTGCATATTTTAAAGCAAGTTCATAAGCTCCTGCTGCAATGCCCAAAGCCTGGGCTGCTATACCAATGCGTCCACCATCCAATGTGCTCATGGCATATTTAAATCCAAAACCATCCGGCCCGATGCGGTTTTCCACCGGAACACGTACATCGCTGTACATAATAGAATGTGTATCTGAAGCGCGAATACCAAGCTTATCTTCTTTTCCACCAATCGTTACACCCGGCCAGGACTTTTCAACGATCAGTGTATTGATACCCCGGTGTTGTGCCTGAGCATTGCTTTGTGCCATGACCAAATGCAGGGATGATTTGCCTCCGTTCGTAATCCAGTTTTTGGTGCCATTCAGAATATAATGGTCTCCTTTGTCTTCAGCAGTTGTGCGCTGGCTTGTGGCGTCACTACCGGCTTCAGGTTCAGACAGGCAAAATGCACCCAGCCATTCTCCGGTGGCGAGTTTTGGCAGGTATTTGGATTTCTGTTCCTGGTTACCGTACTCCTCGATGCCCCAGCAAACAAGTGAATTGTTGACAGACATGATCACGGCAGAACTGGCATCGATCTTCGAAATTTCTTCGAGTGCAAGCACATAGCTCATGGTGTCCATCCCACCCCCATTGAATTCGGGGCTGACCATCATACCCAAAAAACCCATGTCGGCCATTTGGGCGACCTGATCGGTAGGATAGATCATATCCCTGTCGCGTTCGATGACGCCGGGCAGCAGTTGTTTTTGAGCAAATTCGCGGGCGGCATCACGTACTGCCTGCTGATCATCGGTGAGTTGGAATTGCATCCGGCAAAAGTAAAGAAATGGGCCGAAGCAATCCCGAAGAGTTGGAGGGTACTTCTGCTTGTCGGAATTATCTTTGGTCAGGAAGTATGGCAGCAATAATCTACAATGTTACGGTCAAGGTTTCTCCCGAAAGCCGTGAAGAATGGTTGAAGTGGATGCAGGAAGAGCATATTCCTGAGGTCATGCAGTCGGCGTGTTTTAAATCGTTCCGGTTACTGCACCTGGAAGGATATGATGATGATGAAGGTTTTACCTATGCCATTCAATACACCTGTCCTAATCCTGATCTGTTTGCGATCTATCAGCGTGACCATGCACCGGGATTGCAAAAAAAGCATCTGCAAAGGTTTGATAGCAAGTTTGTGGTTTTCCGGACCATTCTGCAGATCATAGCAGAGGGATAGGTTAAAAGACTCAAGCTTCAAATTCTCTTACTTATTGTAGAGACGCAAGATCTTGCGTCTCTACAATAAGTAAGAGAATTTGATAAATTTTGATCAGCCGAAATCCAAAGCTTTCAATCTTTCGTAGATAAGGTTAAGAAGATATTTCAATCTCCAAGGTATCTCCTGTATTGCATGCGGGTTGCAGCTGTTGCCGTAGCTCCATTTTAAAACCATTTTACTTCTTAACAATTTAAACCTCGATGAAATGAAAAAAATTTCAACGCTACAGCTGTGGCGATTGACGGTTGTGATCCTGATGATGACACCGGTTTTCCAGTTATTTGCTTCCAGTCACAGGGAAGCTCCAATGATTGCTTATGATCCATTGGCAGACAACACGGACCTCTATGCATTCAGAAGTCCCGACAATCCCAACATGATCACCATCATTGCAATGTATATCCCGATGCAATTGCCACATGGTGGTCCGAATTACTACACGTTTGGACAAGATGTCCGTTATGAGATTCATATTGACAACAACATCAACACTTCCATCTCAACCGGTCTTGGTGGAGTAAAAAACGGAGATGATATTGTCTACCGGTTTACGTTTTTCAAGGTTCACGAAGATCCCACCACTTTTTTCAACATCCGGTTAGGGAAACAAAATGAAAAAACGACGTATACAGTCGAAAGAAGTATGAACGGTGGCAAAACGTTTACAACTATTATGACAGGTGGTGTAGTGCCTCCTTACAATATTGGCCCTCGCTCTATTCAGGGTGGAGCAGGATTAGGTGCAGCGTCTTATGAAAGTCTTTTCACCAGTGCAATAAAATCTGCTTCAACGGGTGAAACCATCTTTGCAGGTCCTGTGGATGATCCATTTTTTGTTGACCTCGGTGGTATTTTTGATTTAGGAGATGCTCCTCGTCAGTCCGGGCCTGCCCGTGATGGTTTAGGTTGCTATAATGCTAGTGCCATTGCCATCCAGGTGCCGATTTCAACGCTGCAAAAGGATAAGAAAAATGTAAGCCAGGCCACCAGCATTCTCGATCCGGATTTCGTGATCGGTGTATGGGCGTCTGCAAGCCGCAAAAAGATCAGAGTATTCAACGGTGTTAACCAGAATTCATTTCCTGCAAAATCTCTGGTTGAAGAGCAAGGTCCATGGGTACAAATATCCCGGATCGGAATGCCATTGACCAATGAGGCAGTGATTCCGATCGGTCAGAAAGATGTTTGGAATTTCCATACACCTTACAATGCTATACCGGGACATAATGAGTATTTCTACAATCCAGAGTTAGCTCTGTATATGGATGATGATCTGTTTGGAGGAGCAGTTCCGGCATTTGCGCCGCTGCGCATTCAGAAAAACTCTTTACAAGGTTTTGATTTTACGAATGGAGGAAACGGTCTTTATGGACTGAAAGGTTCTCCGGCACTTGCAGGTACTGCATTGGATGATGCCGTTTTTGGAAAATTATTGTTGCCTGCTGCAGGAAAGCCACGTTCAGTGGATCTATGGCCAATATTCCACACAGGTGTTCCTAATATGCGTCCTTATCAACTGGCTACAGGCAAAAATGGAAATCCACTCGCTGCAGGAAAGCCATTCATTCATAATTTCCTTCCTAACGGTGGAGATATGTTGCGTCTCAATATGGCTGTGCCTGCAACTCCGAGAAACGATCCTGCTTTCAATTCGTTAGGACTCGTCTGGGCAGCAGTGCTTGGTCTTACTGATCCCACATATGCGAATACAAGTCTTCAGTTTATACCCAACATGGATGGTTTTCCAAACGGACGACGACTGGAAGATGATGTTACCCGGATTGAATTGCAGGCAGTTGGCGGAATTGTTTTAGCAGCCATCGGATTATGGTATGATGATTACACTGCCGGCGATCCAAATCCTGTCACCCAGGACTTAATGGATGTGCTTTCATATTCTACAGGTGTAGAGACGAATGATACTTCATTCAGATCCACATTCCCATATGTACAGTTACCATGGTCAGGTACCAGCAAATGCAGTGGTGCTCAGGCAGAAGGATCTTCAAGCAGCATGGTGGATGCAGGTTTAGGATTAAACACACCGGTTGCATTCATGACTACAAAGCCAGTCAACGAAATGAATGATGAAGGAAATCAGATCGATGCTAAAGGTTATCCAAATCCTTTCCATTCAGCAACTACAATTCAATATCATGTAGCTAAGCAAAGTGATGTTAAAGTAACAGTCTACAATGCGGAAGGTCAAATGGTGGAGACACTGGAAGACAGTCGCAAGGACGCAGGCCGTTATGAGATCGATTGGGAAGCAAATGAAAATGCTCCAGGGATCTACATGGTCGTACTTACGGTTGACCGGAAAGTAATTCAGACGCTACGTGTTGTGAAGTCGGAATAAAATATATTGAGAATTCAATCAGGAACAAATTACTGATTTGCAAAAAAAAATGCGTGTCTTCAATCCGAAGACACGCATTTTTTTTGATGTAAATTATTGGGTGCTATTCTCTCTACATAAAAAAATATGCATCCACTCTTACCTATTTATCGTAGGCATAGAAGCTCGCCGCTATATCAATCGCATCATCTTCAAAACCATCCGCGTAGACGATCACCACTAAAAGATTCGTGCTGCTTTCTTTGTCCAGCAAAGCGAACAATACTGCATTGGCTCCGTCCTTACGGCCTTTGATGTAATAGCCTGTATAATCATCGATGTCGATTTCATCTCCTTCATGAATACGATCGTATTTCAATTCTTTGGCAAATTCATTGACTGCTTCTGCCAGATCATCTTTTGTGATCGTCTCATCCTGGATCGGCAATATGCTCAGGTATAAGTCATCATTCCCTGCCGTAAAATCTTCTGCGTTGTTCGTTTCAATCTTAAAATCATCTGGAACAGTAAATCCAACACCATGAGTGTCCCAGATCATGTCCGTCTGAGCCTGGAGGGAAAGCGAAAACATCAATCCGCCAATAGCGGTCAATAAAAATGAATAGAGTTTCATATCGGGTTATTTAGTAAATCTAATTTGTAAAAAGAAAATCGGGATGAGAATCAACTTTGGATTAATTCAAATCCAGGTGGGGCGGGGCCAAAGGTATAAATTCTATTGAAGGGAGATCATATTATTGTCCTGCTTCCAATAGAATTGTATGCTGGGCCCCGTAGGCTTTGGAAATATTTTCTTTGACAAATGTGGTTTCAGTGTCACCATAGGCTACCAGTCGCTGATTGATCAGGATCACCTGGTCAAAATAATCTTTGACCGTAGCCAGGTCATGATGCACGACAAGCAATGTTTTTCCCTGGGCAGATAATTTTCGAAGGACCCGGATGATGTGTTCTTCTGTCGTGATATCCACGCCGACAAAAGGCTCATCCAGCAACAAAATATCTGCTTCCTGGCAAAGAGCCCTTGCGAGAAAAACCCGTTGTTGCTGTCCACCAGACAATGCACCAATTTGCCTGCCTGAGAGGTCAGCGATGGATAATTCTTTCATCGCTTCTTCAGCTTTCTGGTGGTCCTTTGCATCTAACCGTTGCCATATGGTTTTCGCCGGATAGCGTCCCATTAAAACAACATCTCTGACAGTGGCCGGAAACGTCCAGTCGACTTCATCCTTTTGCGGCACATAGGCCATTCGCCGGCGGTTTTCTGAAATATCTTTTCCAAATATTTTAATCGTGCCTGTATTAGTTTCAAGCAGTCCAAGGATGGCTTTAAATAAAGTAGACTTACCTGCACCATTCGGTCCCAGCACCCCAATGACTTTTCCTTCCTGCATATTCAGGTAGACATTTGTCAACACACGTTTCTTGTCGTATGAGACAGACAGGCCTTCGATCGAGATGGGATAGATCATGCGGTTTTTGTTTTTCTGCGAAACAACCAGGTGACCAATAACACAACGAGGAAAAGTACTCCGAGCCAGATAAACCATTTCGATGAATCGCGGGGAGCATCTTCTGCTGCATGGGAACTGGCCGTCGATGTCAGACCATTGACGATCACCTCCGTGTTGTGCCTTATCATATTCAGGTAAGTATTAGCCGGACTGTCTTTGTCGCCAAGTGAATCGCTAAATAATTTTCCACCAATGGAAATATTATTATCGGAAGCAACCTGGTTGAGCAATTTAGGATTGATGGTACTTTCAATGAAGACGACAGGAATTTTATTTTCTTTAATGACCTGGTTGAGCCGCACAAGATCTGAAGTTCTCACATCTGCATCTGTGGACGTACCTAATACAGATTCAAGTTGCACGCCGTACCGTTGGCCATAATAATGAAATGAATCATGGCTCGTGATCAGGATGCGTTTATTCGAATCGATCTTTGCAATATTCTCCCTGATAAATTTATCTAACTCATCCAGTTGACTGACGTAGGCATTGTACTGATCATTGATCTGTGCGGCATGTCCGGGCAACAACTTGACAAGAGCTTCTTTAATATTCAATGCATAAATTTTTCCATTCACGGGTTCCATCCATGCGTGTGGGTCAGTTGCATTTTGATGTTGGGCACTGACGATGGGGGAGATCCCTTCCGTGATCGTTACTACAGGTGCATTGTTTCCACTGTTTCTGATGAGGTCATTGATCCAGCCTTCGAAGGTGAGGCCATTCATCAGGATGAGATCTGCTTTCACGATCAGACGTACGTCGCCGGGTGTAGGTTCATAAATGTGAGGATCGCCACCAATCGGAACGATGGTCGCTGTTTCGATGAGGTCACCCCCGATGTTAGCTGCCATGTCTGAAAACATCGAAGCGGATGCTACCACAAATGGTTTTGCATTATCTGTTTGCGCTGCAGCGTTGGAAGTGGAGAGCAGAGTGAAAAGGAAGATGAATAAAAAAGGATATGGTTTCATATTGAATGATTCAAATCAGTTTAATGAGGATATTCTGAGCCACTTTTCCGGATAAGCTCAGTTCTTGATTATCGATCGTCAACCGGATAGACTGATCATACAGATCGTGGCCGATGATTTTTATTGTTTTCCCGATCGCGACGCCCTTCTCACTCAGGTGGCGTAAAAATGAATTGTCAGATTCGCGTACGCCGATGACGATGGCTTCTTGTCCCGGAACGGATTCGGTCAGTTGTATTTGAGATCGAAGGGTATATTTTCCTTTCGCATTGGGGATCGGGTCTCCATGCGGATCATATTTTGGGTAGCCCAGGAATGCATCCAGTCGTTCGATGAGTTGATCCGACTTGATGTGCTCCAGTTCTTCGGCGATGTCATGGACTTCATCCCACGTCATGCCGAGGGATTGGACCAGGAAGACTTCCCACAGTCTGTGTTTTCTGACCAGGGAGGTGGCGATGCGATTTCCGGTTTCACTTAGTGAAGCGCCTTTATATCGCTGGTAGAGGATTAGCTCCTTTTCTCCCAGCTTCTTCAGCATATCTGTCACGGATGCAGCTGACGAACCCAGGTGAGCGGCGATAGAATTGGTGCTCACCGTATAATCCGGTGGAACGGTCAGGCGAAGGATGGCTTTAAGGTAGTTTTCCTCTGCGTAGGTTAATTCCATTCCGCAAAGAAAAGGAATTATTAGATGAAACGAAAATAAATTTTAGATAAGACTAAATTATTTGTTTTTACAAAATCAAATCCCTTGGAATGGTATGTGGAAAACCATCTGGGGAACTTGACAATCAACATATTAAGTCAGTGTGGCACACTTAGGTGTGGCACATCTAGGTGTGCCACACCTA
>JANMVA010000353.1:0-2028 GCA_031392195.1 Saprospiraceae bacterium
TCTCCATAATAGCAAAGAATAGTTCCATCAGCCAACGTATAAAGTTGTCTGCCATACCGAAGAGGTTTTCCTTTATCCTTTATAGTAGCATTGTCATATCGCCAAAGTATTTTGCCAGTATAATCAAACAGATAAAAACCGGTGATCGTGCTGGCAAAGATTCCTGTGTGGCTGATCTCGATTGCGTCCCAATACTTATTCGAATACAATCCAAAGGAAGTAGAATCGGGTACCATACAATTGACAGCAGCATTTGTGCGCGTATTCAGAATTTGCATTCCTCCCCGGGTCAAAATGATCATCCGGTCATTTCCAAGATAAATGAGCTTCTCGATGAAATTATTTGGAATCGAAGAGGGATCAGCATTGTGCAGATATTTTTTAAAATTCAGTCCGTCATATCGGTTGAGTCCTTCATAAGTACCAATCCATATATAACCTGTCTCATCCTGAACCACCGAAGTAATCCGGTGATCACTCAGACCATCGAGGGTCGTTAACTGTACATATTCCTTTTCATCATATTGTGCAACAACCTGTTGGTGTGAAACCACGATACATATCACTAACACCGCGATATGCATCACAGGCAGAAACTTTCTGATTGAAAGCCTTCCCTCACACAAATACGTTGTGACCATCATTTTAATTTCCACGAACTCTAATCTTTAAAGATGGCCTTTATAATCGGTGATTTTTAAGTAATCCCTCCGACAATGTTGATTTAGAACAATAATTCAATATCACCTTGCATCGAATGGCCTTAAACTAGCCCGGATAGACCATCCCTTGTTGCAGACAGACCAAATACTAGAGAACTAAAAAAATGCTGACTCGTTTGCTTAGATTGAGTTCCAACCTAAGAATTTTCATTCCATGTCTTACCAAAATCGACTAAAAATGATTCTTCGCTATTCATCATATTGCGGAAGCTTCGATAATAAAACATAAACCACCTTTGATGTGTACTTCGCCGCAACACAAAACTGGGACGTTCGTGCAGGTCCATTCTGAAGCCGGTCAGCGTGATAAATAAAACACCATCCTCCGAATCCGGATCGATGAATGTCATGATGGGATCAGGCAGATGATTAGTTAGCTTGAACGTCACACCTTCTCCTAATGGTTTCAGTTTTTGGAAAGCCAGGTGAAGCTGACCTTGCACATAGGATATATCCGAAGCCGCGCCAGCCTGCCGTTCAGGGGATACAAATAAGGCTTTGCTTTCCGGATGGATCATCACACATTCGAATTTCCCTCCATTCTTCACAAATGTGCGCAGCTTACTATAATTGTGATTGATGAAACCGTAACTGCATACCGCCTGCTGACAGATCAGCTTCGCATCGGGCAATCGCCGTATTAATTCCTGGTCATCCCATTCATCGAAGACAATGATGTCTTTGCGTTCTAATATTTTCAACTTACCCGATACCAATTCCCTGTCTGGAACTTTTAATCCATCATTTGAAATCGCATAGATCTCGATCGGTTTCTCCACATTTTTAAATGAATAGCTCCCCAGGGAAACACAGGAAAAATCCGTTTTACCTGAAATACTATCGATCACATTTCTGGATAAAAGGATCGATCCTGCCACAGCAATGGACTCGATACGCGAAGCTACATTGAGTGGATTCCCATACACAAGATTATTCTCCCCTTTGATCTCACCGATATGAATACCAATGCGAACCGGAACATGTGGCTCCGTTCGAAAAATCTCCTGCAAGGCAATAGCACACTGCACACAATTGGATGCGCTTGTGAAATAGCTGAGACTTCCATCCCCGATCAGTTCCTGCAATACGCCCTTATACTTAATGATATTTTCATTGAGTGCATTTTTATGCTTCTCATTGAGCTGTTGGGCCAATGCACCATTCTCCTCCGTGATGGAAGTATATCCGACGATGTCGGTGTACATGACGGCGACGAGCTTTTGCATCCTTCAAAGCTAGGAAAAAGCGGGAAGCATGTCGTAGCGCAGCGAAGATCCCGCCATTGCTTCAGCAATGTTGCGGGAGA
>JANMVA010000370.1:0-2148 GCA_031392195.1 Saprospiraceae bacterium
TACCTTTTGATCCGATGGAAAGAACATTGCACGATGCTTATGAACAATCAACACAGCATGACAGACGAATGGAATTTTCCATGATCCATGAATACGGATTGGACGGTGTGCCACCGATGATGACACATATCTTCGAAAACAACCAAGGCGAACGAATTATTGCTGCGAAAGGTGCTCCCGAAGCTATCATGCAGGTATGCAAACTGAATATCGAAGAGAAAAATAAAATTAACAGGGTGATCAATCAACTGGCTACTAAAGGATACAGGTTGCTCGGTGTTTCGAAAACGTTGATTCCGTTGCATGAATTTCCCCTCAGGCAGCAGGATATTGATTTTCATTTCTGCGGGCTGGTGGCATTTTATGATCCTCCGAAAGAAAAGATCCATGAAGTCTTCAATCAATTTTATACAGCGGGAGTCGATGTGAAAATAATCACCGGCGATAATGACCTAACGACGAAAGCCATTGCAGAAAAAGCGGGTTTAAAAAATACAGATACCATTATCAACGGGAATGACTTGTTGCAGTTGAATCCGGAAGAACAAATACAAAGCATTAAAAAGGCATCCATCCTCACGCGCATGTTTCCGGAAGTAAAGCTTGCGACCATTAATGCCTTGAGAGCTGATCACCAGGTCGTGGCGATGATTGGCGATGGCGTGAATGACGGACCTGCCCTCAAAGCTGCCGATATCGGAGTGGCGATGGGACGGAAAGGAACAGAGATCGCCAGGAGTGCTGCTGACCTGATTTTGCTTGATGATGATCTGGGAAAACTTGTGATTGCCATTGCAGCCGGAAGGCGCATTTACGCCAACCTGAAAAAAGCCGTTCAGTATATTATATCCATCCACATCCCGATCATCACCACCGTATCGCTTCCATTATTTTTAGGCTGGATCTACCCCAATATTTTCACACCTGTCCATGTCATCTTTCTCGAATTGATCATGGGGCACACGTGTTCAATTGTGTACGAGAATGAACCAAATGAAAAAAATGCGATGTCACAACCACCCCGGCCGGTGAGCTATAGTTTTCTCAATTGGAATGAAATGAGCAGAAGCATCATCCAGGGACTGATCATCGCTGCCGGCGTTCTTTTTGTTTATCAATATGCAGTCAGATCAGGTGGCAATGAAGACATGACCAGAACGATGGTTTTCGTCACCCTGATCATGGCCAATATTTTCCTGACCCTTGTCAACCGGTCTTTCTATTATTCAATGATCGAAAGCATGAAGAATAAAAACAACCTCATCACCGTAATCGTCACTCTCACCATCGGAATGCTCATGGGGATGCTTTTCATACCCCAGGTGAGAAACTTTTTTCATCTCGTGTTGTTACCCCAACATTCATTTCTCGTTTGCCTTGGAGCAGCTTGCGTTTCCGTTTTTTGGTTTGAAGTCTGGAAATGGCTGGGAAGACGTAAAGATGCTATACATCGTGCCCCTGTAAACGGCTGATCTGCACGATCTCGCAATCTGTTTACCAAAATCAACCTTTTCATTGATTGTCATCATGCTCCCTGAGAGGGATTCAATGGACTTTTGAGATGCTTTAGAAGGCATCTATTAAGATCTATTTCAAAGCACACCTTAATAAACATGACATTGCAATGAAGAAATCAATTTTTCTCTCCCTGCTATTTGCCTTTCCGCTCTCCCTGCTGGCAAGTGAAGCCAATAACATCATTGAACTAAAAGGCGAACGATTGATAGTTCCTTCCCTTATCTGGTTATTGATTGTTCCGATGGTACTGATCATTGCTTACCTCTATGACCAGCAAAAGGAATTATTCACGGCTGAAAAGAAAAGGCAAACAGGTAAATCTCGACTTAACAAGGTCGTCCCCTCTCTTATCATTCTGGTCCTGACCTTCCTGGCAAATCCACTGATGGCTCAGAGTGCTGAGTCTATGGATAAACCATTGCTCGAACATCCCGGCATTCTGATCACTATCGTCCTGGTCATGATCCCGGTTTTATTAGGTGCCGTATTCGCTCTGGTCAAAGCCAATAATACTATCACGATTTACAATAACAAGCGAAAAGCTAAGGAAGCTGCTATCATGGCGGAGAAACTCAGAAACAATGGTGGAACTGAATTGCGTGAAGAGCTTAATAAAATGAAAATAGCAGA
>JANMVA010000385.1:0-3465 GCA_031392195.1 Saprospiraceae bacterium
CCCGTAACGTTGAATATCACGGCCGGACCCGTTCTGCAGGTTGGCGTTTCCAGCCTTTCTTTCGCTTTTCAAACCGGGCAGGCTCAACCTTCGAATCAAACCGTGACAATCGGCAGCACGAGAGAATCACCTTCTTCCACATACAATTCGACAATCGCGCCTGATACATCGGAGCTGATCTTCACTTCTTTTTCAGGAAATATTTTTCCGGATGCAGATACGGTTTCGCGGATAGTCCGTAGGGATACTTTTTCTACTTCTACTTGTTCTCCCTTCGGTTTTTGTCGGGCTTTGATCATCGCCCCGATAATGAGGATCACAAGTAATCCGGCCAGGGCCAGGATGATCCATTTACCGGATTTCTTTTTTGCTTTTGTCATAGAATTGGAAAATCGTATTGGTGAGTAATAAGTCTTGTCTTGAAATTTTTTAATTGAGACGAATCCCACGTCCCATATAGTATTCGATCACTTTTACTTTAAACAGGTAATCATATCGGGCGATCAACATGTTCAGCTCGGCTGCATCTTTGCGATTCCGTGCACTGAGATATTCAAAATTATTTAATGAACCATATTCAGACAACCGGTCTGCGTTGATCAATGCCTGGCGGGCTGCATTTGCTGTTGCTTCAGCAGCTTCAAGTGATTTACGGGCTGCCCGTGCTGATGCTAAAGCGTTTTGAATATTTGTTTTCAGCGTTTGCTTGACGAGATCCGTTTCAATTTTAGAATTGATGATGCCGATCTTTGCACGTTCTATTCCGGCTTTGCCACTGTAATTATTAAAGATCGGAATGGAAAGAGTTGCACCGACTCCATAACCAATATTGTTTTCAAGTTGCTTGCCATAAGGAATGGAGACCAGTTCGGTGGGAACTTCACTTTCTATTTCAAAGATGGCAGGTTCATTGTTAATGTACACACCGGATTGTGGAATTCTGGTAATAAAATATCCCGCGGGCTGGCGGGCAAGATCAGACCAGTTGGTTCCGAGATTACCACCGATACTTAGAGAAGGCATGACAGCACTTCGCGCAATATCCAAATTGAGCTCTTCTGCTTGTTGGCGCAATTCAGAAGCTGCTATCTGCGGCTGACTTGTTAACGCGGTGGCATAGACTGATTCGAATGTTTGATTTTCCAATGCTTCTATTGTAGAAAGATCGATGACGGGACGTTCGATCTCCAGAGGATAATCTGCTTCCATCAACATTTCTTGCTTTAATGCAAGCATGTTGATTTCAATATTGTTTTCTGCAGTGACGATGCTTTGTTCATCTATCGCAATCTGTGCGAGAATTTCAAGCCTGTCATTTTCAGGTTTGGTACCGGCCTGGATTTGCTTGTCCAGATGATCCAGTTGACGTTGCGAAAGTTCGACGGTCGCCTGTGCTATTTCCAGATTTTCATATGCGAACAGTACATTCAGATAGGCCAGTGCCACATTGAGCGCGAGATCATTTTGTGCCTGCTTATAATCTTCTTCGGATGCCGACAAGAGGAAATTATTTTGCTGGATTGAATTTTTCAATCTAAATCCATTAAATACCATCACACCGGAGTTGAGTCCCACACTTTGGTAGAAAGAGTTTTCGGTCTCGAAGTTATTTGTGGCGGGATTGACGACTCGTCCGAAGCTGACACCGAGATTTGAGCTGGCGTTTAGATTTGGAAGGCGTTCCATGCGGAGACGTTTGCCTTCGATTTCATGTCCATCTTTGAGAAGCTCAAACTGTCGAAGAGTCAGGCTTTTATCGAGGGCCTCGTGAATACACTTTTCGAGGCTCCATGTTTCCTGGGCAGAAACGGAAAAGCTCATGAGGAGCAGGCATAGCAATGAAAGGAAGATTTTGATCATCTGCTCTTTTGTTTTGTGGGACGATATTAGTATTTGCCTGGTGATTAAAATATTTTTTTCTATTAAGGCTGCAAAAAAACAGATCAATATCATACGCCGTGGATTGACAGTGCAAACTTAGTCAACCTGTCCATGAAATAAGGCATAAAGTCCCTTGAATCAATAATTTGAATTGAACGTATGAACGCCGACCAGCTGATCATATTGGCCTCCTCTCGGTCTGAAATAGGTAAGGACAGTGTAAAGATTCTCTGTAGCATACCAGCTGCCCTCCAGAACAGCCAGGTCGGGTTTGCCCAATTCATTCGGGACGGCATAGGCATAATTATAATACCCTTGTTTCAGGTATAGCCGGCCTGTGTAAGCATCGATGCGCTCATCGTACATCATCCTGTATTCGGGAAGCATTTTCCAGTCTGTCATGCCACCGACGATGTAAACATCCCGCTTGATATCATCGGGCATGTTGAGCGTGAGCAATACTTCAGAATATTCTGTGCCAAGGTGCTGTTCGCGATAATTAAATCGATTGACCAGGTTGATCGTGGAGGCTAATGAATCCTCAGGTATTCCCCTGCGGTCAAAATCGCGATTGAACGGAACATACATGCCATTGAGATCTCGTTGCCACAAGTAATTTTTTAATGCACGCGGTTCATCTTCAAACAGAATGGTGCTAAGCCCATCTTTAAATTCTTTGATATCCAATACATTTTCCGAACGGAATTTCATACTGCTGATATCCATATTGCGAAATTCTTTACCGGCCTCAAAAACAATCTTATCCTGAAAATCGAATGACAGGACTGTGCCGGTGATTGTGCGCGGCTCCAGCTCTGTGATCGCATTATCCCAGCGGCCATTTTGTAAAATCGTGCTGGATAACTCAAGTCTCGGATTACTACTTCGCAAAGCCTTAGTATCCATCGTGAAATCGATCTCCTGGTGTGTGCTTTGCTTTGCCACCTGCGCAGGCCGATCGATATATGTGCTATAGCTGACAAGTTCCTCGGTGATCATAAACCGTTTTGTGAGAATCGGATCATTTTCGTTCCCCTGTTCGTAGACCACCAGCAGATAGTTTCCGGAGATATTCCACTTGACCTCTTCGTTTGGCAGGCTCAGTTTATAGTGGATATAATCCTGGTATGTGCCTGAAGAAAATTCATAATCGCGGATCTCTCCTTCCTTATAGCCGCCGAGGTAATCAAACTGTGATAGTTCTTGCGTGGGTTTCCAATGACGGTCACAATGAATGACGGTATAGTAATAGGCAGTGCCGGTCCCATCCAGTTCATCGAAAGAAAGATAAAGTGCCTCATTGGAGCCCAGGGATGCAACTGGCAAGGAGAGGAAAAGGCCATTGACGTGCATGCGTACTGAGCGGATGTGGTCCCGATAGACGCCATCTTCAAAACTTGTCAGTTCTGGTTGCGAGGACATGAAAGTGGTCAGGAAAAAAAGTGGGAAGAAGAAAAGGTATTTCAAACCGGATAAGTTAGGTTGGGAATGAAGGTAATAACGTGATTCTGAAGGGAATCGTTTGTCTATGGCGCCAAAAACCACCCTGCACCGAGTGTGGCACACTTAGGTGTGGCACACCTA
>JANMVA010000658.1:0-7932 GCA_031392195.1 Saprospiraceae bacterium
GATGAGCATATCACATTCGATGATAAGGTTGGAAAAGAAGATGGTATTGTCAATGAACATATCCTCAGCATGCGTAAACTGCTGAAGACTTCACTTGAAGATCTTGATCTGTCTGTTCGCGCATACAATTGTTTAAAAGCAGCGAAAATCAATTCATTATCTGAACTGGTTCGCTTCGATACACATGAGCTTCTGAAGTTCAGAAACTTTGGAAAGAAATCTTTAGTCGAGATAGAAGAACTATTGCAAATGAAAGGCCTGACCTTCGGAATGGATCTTTCAAAATATAAATTAGACGAGGACTAATTCATCAATCCATTGCAGTAACCATTCCTTAGGCTTTTATTAGCCGGTGCTGCGGAGTCATTTATTATTTAACCAAACCAAATCATGAGACACGGTAAGAAATTTAACCACCTCGGAAGAAAAGCAGGCCACAGAGCAGCTCTGCTGATGAACCTGAGCAATGCACTAATTACGCACAAGCGCATTTTTACAACAGTTGCAAAAGCAAAAGCGCTCAAGAAACATATCGAACCTTTGATCACGAAGTCAAAGAGTAACACCACACACAATCGCAGGGTTGTTTTCTCTTACCTGAGCAGCAAAGAAGCAGTTACTGAATTATTTTCTACCGTAGCTGCCAAGATTGCCGATCGTCCCGGAGGATACACACGTGTCATCCGTACCAAATTCAGAAAAGGAGATGGTGCCGAAATGGCCATGATTGAATTGGTGGATTTTAATGAACTATATACGAATCCAAAGAAACGCAGAAGTGAATCTGCCGCTGCGGATAAAGGTAAAACTCGTCGCACCCGAAGAGGAAAAGGCAAAGGCGTTGCTGTTGCTGCTACAACAGCTGCTGCTGCGACGACTGCCCAGAGCACGGCAGCTTCTGAAGAAGAATAATCAGAACTGACGGATGAAAAAAGAAAAGGGTTGCCTAATTGTTGCAACCCTTTTTTATTGTGTCAAAGCTTGAAAATGAATTATATTTTTTAATATATATATTTGTGTCCCTGAATACTAGCCCTCATCATATGCCATTTAATTCGGGTTCTTCCAAAGCCATGCTTTTACTAGAAGATGGTACTTTTTTCGAAGGCAAAGCAGCCGGTAAGTCCGGCACGGCCACCGGCGAAATCTGTTTTAATACCGGGATGACCGGTTACCAGGAAATCTTTACAGATCCTTCCTATTATGGTCAGATCCTTGTAACGACGCATGTCCATATTGGAAATTATGGCACCAAATCTGAAGAGATCGAAAGCAACCATATGCAGATCAATGCTTTAGTCTGTAAAAGCTTCATTGATGAATTTAGCCGGCCATTGGCTGACAAATCCATACAGACCTATTTTGAAGAACAGGACAGGTTATGCATCTACGGAATTGATACCCGCGCTGTAGTTAAACATATCCGCAGTAAAGGTGCCATGAATGCCATCATTTCCAACGAGGATACAGACATTGATTCGTTAATGGTAAAATTAAAAGCGGTCCCATCCATGGAAGGACTTGAATTAGCCTCCTTAGTTTCAACGAAGGTTGCATACGAAGTTGGTGATCCGGGATCAAAGTATAAGATATCCGCAATTGATTACGGAATTAAATCCAACATCCTGCGATGCTTTGTAGAGCGTGGGTGCCATGTGAAAGTATTCCCGGCTAAGTCAACCTTTGATGAGATTCTTGGATTCTCTCCGAATGGAGTATTTCTGTCAAATGGTCCGGGTGATCCCGCTTCCATGGATTATGCGATCGATACAATTGAAAAAATAGTCGATGCAGACATTCCCGTTTTTGGAATTTGCCTGGGTCATCAATTGCTTGCATTATCGCAAGGTATTCGAACACATAAAATGCATCATGGTCATCGCGGCATCAATCATCCTGTATTAAATGTTTTGAGTGGCAGATGTGAGATCACAAGTCAAAATCATGGATTCGGTGTTTCACCTGAGGAAATTGCAAAGCATAGTGATAAAGTAGAGATCACTCATATCAATCTCAATGATCGGACGATTGAGGGCCTTCAAATAAAAGGCAAACCTGCTTTTTCTGTACAATATCATCCGGAATCATCCCCGGGCCCGCACGATTCCAGATATCTGTTCGATGAATATCTTTCCGTGATCGGACAACATATTCAATCACCATCACTCCAAATGAATTGAAACCAATTATATGAGCGCCATCATTGATCTCATTGCACGCGAAATACTTGACAGCAGAGGAAACCCAACTGTTGAAGTAGAAGTCATGACCGAAGCAGGTGTGACCGGAAGAGCAGCGGTACCCTCAGGTGCATCAACCGGAAAACACGAAGCTGTCGAATTGCGTGATGGCGATCCTACCCGCTATCTCGGCAAAGGAGTCCTGGATGCATGCAGAAATGTAGAAGAAAGAATTGCAGAGCAGATTATCGGAATGGATGTTTCTGAGCAATTGGAAATTGATCAGGCCATGATTGACCTGGATGTGAATCTCAACAAATCAGGGATAGGTGCAAATGCTATGTTAGGTGTCAGCCTGGCAGTTGCAAAAGCAGCTGCACAAGAGCATCGTCAGCCTTTGTTCAGATATATTGGTGGTGTCGGTGCCCACATCCTTCCAGTCCCGATGATGAATATTCTCAATGGTGGTTCACATGCTGACAATAGTATTGACTTCCAGGAATTCATGATCATGCCGATAGGAGCGGATCACTTCAGGGATGCACTTAGAATGGGCGCAGAAATTTTTCATCACCTTAAAAAGGTGCTTCAGCAAAAGGGTTACTCCACAAATGTCGGTGATGAAGGTGGATTCGCACCAAACATCAAATCGAATGAAGAAGCCATTGAACTGGTATTGAAGGCTATTGAGAATGCAGGCTTCAAGCCAGGTGATGATATTGTCTTAGCGCTGGATGCCGCTGCTTCTGAGTTTTTTGATGAAGAGGAAAATACTTATGTATTTAAGAAGTCCTCAGGTGAGAAAAAATCATCCGATGAGATGGTTGAGTTCTGGACAAACTGGAGCAAGAAGTATCCCATTTTTTCTATTGAAGATGGTCTGCATGAGGATGACTGGACGGGATGGTCCAAATTAAATAAAGCGATTGGGGATCGTGTACAGATCGTGGGGGATGATCTGTTTGTGACCAATGTAGAGCGATTGAGCCTTGGCATCGAAAGACAAAGTGCAAATAGTATCCTCGTCAAACTAAACCAGATAGGTACTCTGTCGGAAACCATCGAAACAGTACAGATGGCGACCCGAAATGGATTCTCTTCCATCATAAGTCACCGAAGCGGTGAGACTGAGGATGTTACCATCGCTGATCTGGCTGTAGCCTTAAATACGGGACAGATCAAGACAGGATCATTATCAAGGTCTGACAGGGTGGCAAAATACAATCAGTTGCTTCGCATAGCGGATATGCTTGGCGATTCAGCATTTTATCCCGGCCGTTCACTATTAGGACGGTAACCCCCTTTTAAAAAAGCTGATTTTGGAGATTTGAAGAGCTTAACCCCGAATGGCATAATCATTGCTATACTGGTTGATACCATTCCCATGGTTTGATCCCTGAAACATATCCGGATTCATTTTTTGTTGCAAGCTATAATCCCTTGAGCAGGGGGCAGCAGCATACCGGATTTATGTAATGATAGATCATGGAGCCTGTCCCCTTTTTCGGTTTTTTGCCTGTGACGACCTGCGTGTTGATATATGAATATTCATTATCTTTCGGGCACTACAAGGTCTCTAAAATGAAAAAATTAATTCATCTGCGGCAGCTGATTGCACAATCAATAGCTGCCGGCTGGCTCAACAAGTATTCAGTCTCTGCCGGCTTATTTGTGATCTGGATGTTTTTTTTCGATAAACATAACTTTTTCACGCAATGGAATCTTCGAAGTTCTGTCAATGAACTTGAAAATTCAATCGAGAAATACCAGGAACAATTAGCGGAAACAGAAACGGCGCACAAAGACCTGATGAATAACAAAGAGAAATTCGCCAGGGAAAAATACCTGATGCACAGGCCTGATGAAGATGTTTTCATTTTTCAATAACCACAGGTAGAATCATTTCATTTTATGAGTGTATTAGTTGGAAAGGATAGCCGTGTCTTGGTACAGGGCTTTACAGGGACAGAAGGAACATTCCATGCGACCCAAATGGTTGAGTATGGTACCAATGTTGTCGGTGGCGTTACCCCGGGCAAAGGCGGTCAGAAACATTTGGATTTGCCGGTATTCAATACGGTCCAGGAAGCTGTCAAAGCAACCCAGGCAAATGTGTCCATCATCTTCGTGCCACCTGCATTTGCAGCAGACGCCATATTAGAAGCTGCTGAATCCGGAATAAAACTGATCGTGTGTATCACTGAAGGAATTCCTGTACAGGACATGGTCAAAGTGAAATCATATATCAATAACTCCGGTTCCAGACTGATAGGACCTAATTGTCCAGGGATCATTACTCCCGGAGAAGCCAAGATTGGCATTATGCCTGGCTTCATTCATAAAAAAGGCACTATAGGTATTGTTTCCCGGTCAGGTACGCTGACGTATGAAGCTGTCGACCAGGTAACTAAAGCAGGTCTTGGTCAATCTACGTGTATTGGCATTGGAGGAGATCCCATATGCGGGACTACGACTCTTGAAGCAGTGCAGCTATTGATGAATGACCCGGAAACAGAAGGCATCATCATGATCGGTGAGATCGGAGGAAGCATGGAAGCAGATGCAGCTTATTGGATCAGAGAAAATGGAACCAAACCTGTAGTAGGGTTTATTGCAGGAAGGACAGCTCCAAAAGGTCGGAAAATGGGCCATGCCGGTGCCATCATTGGGGGTAAGGCCGACACAGCCATTGCCAAAATGGAGATACTCGCTTCCTGTGGTGTTCATGTGGTTGAATCACCTGCAATGATTGGCTCAACAATGGCAGCCGCTCTGCGTAAACCATAAGGCACCTTATCTTCGTTAGAGAGTTTATTCCTTCATTAGCGTTTCATCCTTATGGTTCAACATCAGTTATTAGCAGGAAAAAGAGGTGTTGTATTTGGTGCACTTGATGAGAGTTCGATTGCCTGGCATGTAGCAAGACAATGTGTTGCAGAAGGTGCGCGAATAACATTGACCAATGCGCCGGTCGCCATGCGATTTGGCACCATTCAAAAACTAGGTGCTGAATTAAATGCAGAAGTCATATCGGCAGATGCCACTTCCCTCGAGGATTTAAATAGCTTATTTCAAAAATCAGTTGAGAGTCTTGGTGGCCCATTGGATTTTGTTCTTCACTCCATTGGCATGTCGCTCAATGTGCGGAAAGGAAAACACTACACTGACATCAATCATGAATGGATGCTGAAGACATTCGATATCAGCGCTATTTCGTTTCATAAGATGATGCAGGTCTTATATCAGCAGGACGCCATGGCGGACAAGGGTTCCATTCTTGCATTAACTTATATCGCCGCACAACGTGTATTTCCTGATTACAGTGAAATGGCAGATGCAAAAGCATTGCTCGAATCATTCGCGCGTAGTTTTGGATATCACTTCGGAACAAAAAAAGGCGTGCGTGTCAATACGGTTTCTCAATCACCTACACGAACGACTGCAGGCAGTGGTGTAAAGGGATTTGATGATTTCTTCTCTTATGCAGCTTCGATGGCTCCGCTGGGCAATGCAAGTGCCGATGACTGTGCTATGTATTGCGTGTCATTGTTCTCTGATTATACAAAGGCAGTGACGATGCAGAATTTATTCCATGATGGTGGCTTTAGCGCGATGGGAGTAAATCCTGCCGTTCTGGGGAAAGAGTAATACACCTTACGTAGTACTACCCTGCATGATCCGATATCTACGATTGATTATTTTTTCCGTACTGATATGCAGTATAAATGCAGTTGTGTTTAGTCAGCGACCGGATCAGAGTCCTTTTGGACAAACCCCGATCGGAAGTTCTCAAACAATTGATACGACAGAAGGTGTAACACCACTCGACACACCGGTACCCATGTCTTATATCTTAATTGAAAGTCCGGATGTGAAACACTTCTTTTCAGATTCTTTTTTCTGGGAAGACAACCAACATTTTCCATTGCCTTTTTATGAAAGTCATCTTGGAAATTATGGATCAGCGACACGTTCATTAGTTCCTCGAATCAGATGGGAGCCGGGTTTTTTGACGGGATGGGATCAATATGATCCTTATTATTTAGAGCCGGATAGTTTTCCATATTACAATCAAAACGTTCCTGTTGCGAAAGTGAAGTATTCACAAGCCAGTCAGGAAGACACATATCTGACACTCGACTTCGGGCGCACATTCGCACGCGGCATTAGCATTTCGATTGTGTATGACAGGCTAAATCAAATTGGAGAATTTGCTCAGCAACGACAAAAAAATACAGCATTAGGCGTTGGTCTTTGGCATGTGGCTCCTTCAGGTAAATATGAAGCATTCTACAACTTCATCGCAAATGCCGCTGTCAGCGAAGAAAACGGAGGCATCTCCGCTCCGGAACTCATTGGTGATACGCTGTATCCGAACATCAGTGTGCCTGTTTTCCTGAGTGCTGGTGTGACTACACACAAGCACCGGATCTTTCTGACCAAACAAATTCTTCATTTACTTTCAGATTCCTCGTCTCTTGGAATTGATGTATGGCTGAAGGCCAAATACGGCACAAGTCTTTATAAGTATGCAGACGATGATCCGTCCAATACTGATTACTACGGTGTTTATTTGACAGATGACAGAGGGATCAGGCAATTTACATTTCTGAAAGAAACGGATTTAAGTGCAGGGATTTCACTTCCATGGAGATCTGCCCATTCGACAATTCAGTCATCTCTTCGATACAGAAACCTCAATATTGACCAGGAGCCGGATGAAAACAAGATCACTGAATTATATTGGGAATCCACAGGAGATTTTCAGTGGGTAGAACCATTAAAGCTAAAAGGTGAAATGTCGATCGGGTTAGGTGAAGCAGATGGCAATTTTTTATTCAGGGCAGAAGGAAATCTGAATACAGGTTTACTTGGTAAGTTTCGGGGATATTATTCTATCCTGGGGAGAAAGCCTTATCTGGTCGAAGAAAGTTTATTCGTCAATCAGGAACCGGTGTATCAACATAGTTTTAAGAATCCTGTCACAAATGAAATAGGTGTACAATGGTTGTGGGATAAGCAAGACCTGGTGGCCGGTATAAAATGGTTTGTATTTGACAATATCATTTTTTTTGATACAAATTCATTTCCACGACAACTCAATAATTCATTTTCACTAAGACAATTCCATGCTGAAAAAACATTTGACTTTGAATGGATTGGGGTAGCAGGTAAATTCATATGGCAGCCGGATAGCAGAAGGGAATTAGCAATACCTGACCTGATATATAAAACGAGTCTCTATGGACGGTTCAGATTGTTTAAGCAAAAATTGAATGTGATGCCGGGCCTTGACATGGTCTATCATTCATCCTATAATGGTGTTTCTTATTTTCCTGTAAATGGCAGGTTTTATCTTACCAACGGTCCTGATATAAAAGATTATTTGCGGGTAGATGCCTCGATTGGTATCCGCATTAATTTTTTGAAAGCATTTGTCCGCATGGAAGATCTTGCAGGATTGTGGGAAGACAGGGTACTCTACCAGGCTGATTTCTATCCGCATTATCCCGCCTATCTTAGGTTTGGCTTTACAGCCGAGTTTGCACGCTCGCGGGAAATTTGTACGCCTCCCTGATCGCGACTAATTCTGCCTCGCTCAAGATGTTGCGCTCTTTGTCGACGTTCTCAAATGATAGTGCGTGGCGCGGCATATTGGATGAGAAGCGAAACCTCTCTCTATTTTTTGTTGTTGGGAGTAAATTCTGTGACTGAAGCATCTTATGCCCTATTTATAGAACCAGGGAGTTGG
>JANMVA010000668.1:0-3724 GCA_031392195.1 Saprospiraceae bacterium
CAACGATTTTCGCCGCATTCTCAAAACATTTACCCCGATCAAGGTCAATCGATTTGAAATTTTGGATGGCAAGATTGGCTACCTCGATGAGACAGTTACACCTGTAGTGGACATCGAGTTGGACAATGCACATGTCATAGCGCGAAATCTATCGAATGTGGTTGATACCACACTCTTGCCCGCCCGCATTAAAGCAGACGCTGATGTATACGGGGGCGGCTTGAATTTCAATATGCGGATCAATGCACTTGCCAACGATCCAACATATGACATGAATATCACCATAAAGGATGCTCAGCTGACAAGACTCAATGATTTCTTTAAAGCTTATGCTGATGTTGATGTCAACAAAGGGGTCCTTGGTCTTTATATGGAGATAGCAGCCAAAGACAGGAAATTTATTGGTTATGTAAAACCTGTTATTACAGATCTCGACATTGTAGGTCCCGAAGACAGGAAGGATAATGTATTGCAGAAATTATGGGAAGGGATTGTAGGTGTGGCGAGCGAAATGCTGACCAACCCCAAGACAGATCAGATAGCCACAAAGGTGCCAATAGTCGGTGAGTATGGAGAGTCAACGGTGGGCGTGTGGTATGCTATCCTTGCTTCATTGCGGAACGGCTTTATCCAGGCGATCTATCCGGCACTTGATGAACAAGTGACGATCGGCACTGTCGAGCGTGTCGAAGCGGAAGCGGATAAGAAAGTGGGCTTTTTTAAGAAAGTCTTTGGCAAACCGGGTGAAGGACAGAAGAAGAAGAAAGACTAGCTTTAATAAATATTAGATTCCAAACATGCCCATAAAATTTAAATCGCTTCCCACACTGCTCAAGACCGCATTTAAAAAATGGATCTCAAGAGATCCGTTTAAAGAGAGCTCCGTCATTGCCTACAGTTCTATTTTTTCGCTGCCCGGACTGATGGTGGTCATTGTTACATTGGCCAGTTATTTTTTTGGTGCCGAACTCGTCAATCGAAAAATTCACATGTCGATTGCAGATGCGATGGGCGCCGAAACAGCCGACCATATCCAGGAAATGATCATCATCGCGATGAGCAATAAAGATTCGATCTGGGCGACAATCCTGGGTTTCATTACGATTATAGTTGGTGCTACGGGCGTGTTTGTACAGATGCAGAAATCGCTCAACATCATTTGGGAGGTGAAAGCCGAAGTCAAAAAATCGGGTATTCTAAAACTGCTAAAGGCCCGGTTGTTTTCATTTGGCCTGATCCTGTCGGTTGCATTTCTGTTATTGATTTCATTGGTTATTTCATCCATGCTGGCAGCTGCAGGTGACTGGGTCAAAAGCAACTGGAGCGAATCCATTATCTGGCTATTCAATATTTTAAATTTTCTCGCTTCGATATTGATCGTTACGTTCCTGTTTGCATTGATGTTTAAATATTTACCCGATGCCAAAGTCAAATGGCGTGTGGTGTGGTTTGGTGCATTTTTTACAGCTCTCCTTTTCACCATAGGTAAGACATTGTTGGGATTTTATTTCGGAAAGGCCGACCCGGGCTCAGGATATGGTGCCGCTGGTTCGGTCATTTTAGTTTTATTATGGGCCTCCTATACTTCTATGATAGTCTTCTTCGGCGCCGAATTCACAAAGGCGTATTCAGATTTTCATTATGGCGAAGTCGGCGCTACAGAATTGGCTGTAAAAAAGAAGAACAGAGTGAAATAAACTCTTTTCCGGTGGAAACCCTTAAGCCATATTGTTATACAATTCATCCAATCTTTCATAACTGTTAACCTAATGTGAATGAGGGTGTTCCTTTCATTGACACCGGTGAATTGGAAGGTCACTTTACTAATTCATTGATTGTAACTGCTAATTAAATTCTAAATCAATGAAAACTATCCACTTTTTCCTCGTGATGGCATCCTTCATGTTCCTGGCAAGTCTACCCTCTTGTTCGAAAGACCCATGTGAAGATTCAATGTGCATGAATGGTGGTGTTTGTATTGATGGCACTTGTGATTGTCCGACAGGTTTTACCGGACCATCATGTAACGAACGTGCTGTTCCCGATAAAATAAGAATGTCTTCTGTTGTCATTGATCGCTTTCCAGGCATGAAAGATGGTCAGGAATGGGATGGTACGGATGGTCCTGATATTTTCTTCCGGCTGTATGACGGAACACAACCATTAGCCCAACCCATGTTGTTGTGGGAAAATGCACTACAACAACCGTATAATTTTTTTATCAATGTCATCGAAATGAGAAATATATCAGGTGTGCATACGATGCAGCTTCTTGATTATGACGGCATCGATATCACCGCTGATTTTATGGGTGCGGTTGATTTCGTTCCTTTTGATCCTGCGAAAGATTTTCCTGAGACTATCGTATTAGATAATGGAGGACCGGTTGCATTTACAATAACTGTTGATTATCTGTATCATGAACCTTACAGATAAGTCTTGTTAAACCTCGCCATTAAAATAATTAATGGATTATCGACCTTTAAGTCTTCGGGTATCACATCAACTCAAATCCAATAGGCTTGTAACTAAAATTATTGGAAAGACCGGCAGAGCAGGCCGTGAGTCCGACGATGAGATCCATATTAGCTTCGATGATGATATAATCCCCGGCTTTACTTTTTGGTGGCAGCACCGTAACTCTTCCTGTCTGACTGTTCACATCTGCATGCATGAAAATATTAAATGTGATAGGGATTTGGTCCGGCCCGATTCCATGATCGTGCAACGCCTCACATAAATTACCAAAACAACCATGGTGTGGTTCCTGATCGCCGTAGATGATCCGGAACATTTCAGCACTGCACGGTGTCAACAGAAAATCATGTCTGCCGACAGTGTCTTCAATAATTTTGAACATCACATTACTGCGATTAGAATAAAACGAATGTCCTGTAGTCAGGAAAATAGTTTCTGCATAATCAATCGTTCTGCCGGAAGAAAGATATTCAGCGGTATCATGCAGGTTGTAACATATAAAGTCGGCAACCTGCTCACCTTCGATATCGGTAATCCTGAGCTGTTGTCCCATTTTCAGAATAAAAGATGTTCCGCTACGGGGAGGAATGATTTGAAGATCGTGCATGATGGATGTTTAATGGGCATTTCCAGTCTTTGTCATATTGACGGCCAGTGTATTGAAACACTTCAGAGGCTTCACCAAAATCAGCCAGCATTGGGTTGACAGTACCTGAATATACCACATCTCTTTTCCTGACCACCTGCTGCATCTTGTTGTAGTGATTTTCTTCGCGTAATTTTTCAAACTGGGTATGTGCATTGAATACCATGCCCGGAACAGGGAAGCGACGGGCCAGCCTGCTGCTCACAGGATGCCCACCGATAATGTAGAAAGCTTCCTCTTTCAGACTAAAACTAAAATTAGGTGAATGCACATCAGGATCTACACGATGATCATAGCCATATTTTTTCGCATCGATATCTGAGAATGACTGAAGGCGCTGCCAGAAAAATTTCTCAAACAATTCTTCATCCGGAATATAGGTGCCCGGGAAAAGAACAACTGCGCTATAAAAATCATCTGTAGCATTCCGGAATTCATCTACGAATTCATGCATGAAGGCAACGATATCATGATCATGATGGGGACAGCTCATGTGCCCGGCAACTTTAATTTTGATATGATTTTTCGCCAGCGCAGTGTGAGCGGCCAGGCATGGAAATAGCCTGTCTTCCAGGTGTGCCAGAAAGGATTGAATGATCT
>JANMVA010000679.1:0-3568 GCA_031392195.1 Saprospiraceae bacterium
TACCGGATCAGAAGGTAGGCTACCACAATGTAATCAAGTCTTTCGTTCGGTATTTCCGGCATGGCTTTCCTCTCCTCCAGGCTGGCTTGAATTACGTTATTCAGATTGTCCAGGATCCCTCTGATGTCTAATTCCGCCCAATGCGGACCGGAGTCAATGACCGGCATTGCTTCCAACAACACTTCAAAAGAACCGCTGGCCCCAATGAGATAGTATTTGTCCATTTTTCGGAGCGCCTCGATTGCAGGATGAAGCTGGCTGTCAAGGTAGGTTTCAACTCTAAGGATCTCATCTTCACTAATCGGGTCATCCTTGTGAAATCGATCATACAGGACCGCGACTCCCACTTTAAAGCTTCCTGTAAAAAGGGCTTCCCTTTCTCTAAATAATATAAACTCTACACTCCCCCCACCGATATCCATAATCAGCGCATGTTCATCCAATACGGGCAATGCAGAAAGAGCACCTTTTAAAATATAACGAGCTTCCTGATGTCCATCAATGATATCAACGCGAATACCTGTTACATCAAATATTTTTTTTGAAAGCGCCATTCCATTGCCGGCTTCTCTCAAAGCCGCCGTGCCAGTTGCTTTTACTTCTTTGACAAGATGAACTTTGATCAGGTTAGCAAATCTGACCATTGCATCAATAGCTCGCTGCTCAGCATCGGCATCAATGATCTGAATGCCACCAGAGGCAAGTTTCACATATTCCCGCTCTTTATGGATTTCAGTCCATTGTCCATTGGAACCTACCTCACAAATCAGTAAATGGAATGTATTGGAACCTAAATCAATGACTGCAATCCGTTCACCTGTCATTGGGGTTTGGAAGGCACCTGGCTTATGATGCTTTTGAAAAACTGAATACCGGATTCAGACATGACATTGATGGCCACCGGCTGATTATTTTCCATGAATACAAAATAGTTACACAGAGAATCAACATAGATATCCGCTTCTTTATAAATAGCGCCTTTGGTCATCCAGCTCAATCGACCTAATGCCTTACAGGAAGGATTTAATGTGGCAACAGTAGGGGAGATATAGAGGACTGAGTTCTTGGCACTCTTTGCATCATCCTGATTGAGGCTGATAGGCATGTCATAAAAGATCATATCCACTGCTTCGGCAGCAACATAAAGATCCGTCAGTTCCTGTGTGCCTAATGCAGGTAAGGCATTCGGATCTTTAGTTGTGTCACTTTTAGTATCCGCCTTAGGTGAACACGATAGCAGGAAAGTGATAATAAGAACTGCGAGAATGTAGATAGTTGGCCTGGTATGATTCATGGTTTTACAAATAATATTCAAATCGGAACGTCAGGAAGTAAGAAAGCAATCTTTCAATCTGGAGGTTATGCTTTTCCGGGCTCAACAATGGGATGATGCCTCGTGTATACCGGGCAGTGACACCAAAATTAGAGCTCATCCGGAAAGAAATACCGGCAAGCCAGGACAGATCATTTTTATTAAAATAGGGCACCAGCAAATCAAAAGACCCCGGCCCGGTATTATAATAGTCAAACGTGTTAGCTGTGATCAGTCGTCCGTAACTCAAACCAGCATGGGCCGATACTTTGTGATAGCCATCTTCCTCCTGCCACCAATCTCCGAGCGTTAAAAACACTGGCAACTCGATGTAATGCAGGTTGACATTGATGTCAGGATCATATTCAGGGTTGAAAAGATCAGGTTTGCTGCCCCTGTGAGAGTATAAAAACTCTACATGGAGATCAATAGCAGATTCAAAATTGACAATGGCTTTCAACCCCCCTGTTAGTCCCAATTTATCGAACCCGGCTAACTGATCACCATCGATCTGGGATGCGTTGACGCCCCCAACAATACCGGCAGAAAAGCGTTGAGCTTTTAAGGAGCCAGATACTGAAAACAACAGCCCGATCACGGAGATGACCAGACATATCGTATGTTTTTTTAATTTCATCGTTTCGAATTACACTAGTTGAAATGAATCGGGTGTACAAACCTGATGATTGTTTTACCTTCAATTCTCATCAATAGATGATCAAATATACCAAGCATAATCTCAATAAGCTTGAAGATATCTTCCACGAGCTCAGGATTACAGTGCGTTATGAAAAAGGAAATTTTCAGTCCGGATATTGTATCGTCACAGGTAAAAATATAGTCATTGTCAATAAATTCTTTGATGTCGAAGCCCGGATCAACACCTTGCTGGAAATCCTTGAAGGCGGACTAATCCATCCTGAATTGGTTTCAGAAGAAACATATCTGTGGTATATCAAAATGCGTCAGTTATTGTTAAAACCTGCGTGAACCCTTCGATTGAAATCACCTTATTGGGTACAGGAACTTCCCAGGGCATACCGGTCATCGGTTGTACGTGTAAAGTTTGCAAATCAGCTGATCCAAAAGACAAGCGTACCCGGACTGCAGCGTATGTCCGGGTAAGCAATCTCGGCCTTTCAATAGATCTGGGACCTGACTTTCGGCAGCAAATGCTGGCCAATGATCTATCAGATGTTTATGCCATCCTCCTCACCCATGAGCACAACGATCATATCTCCGGACTAGACGATATCAGGCCAATCAATTTTTTATATAAAAGAGAAATACCTATTTACGGATCAGGTAGATCAATGCTTGAGATTCGGCGCCGTTTTTTCTATGCATTTGACCCTGACTACTACTATCCGGGTAAACCAAGGCTTTCGAGCCAGGTCATCAATGATGAGCCATTCCTGATTGGAAATGTGCTCATTACCCCAATCCCGATCGATCACGGTGATATGCCAATCTATGGGTTCAGGATAGGGGATATGGCTTATGTCACTGATGCCAAGACAATTCCTGAGACCAGTAAAAGATTGCTACAGAACCTCGACTTGCTGGTCCTGAACGCTCTCAGGTTTAAACCTCATGAAACCCATTTGAACGTCGAGGAGGCAGTGGCCATCATTGCAGAACTAAAACCCCGGAGAACTTTTCTGACGCATATCAGCCATGACATCGGTTTGCATGCTGACGTCGAGGCTATTCTTCCGGAAGGAGTGCATCTGGGTTATGATGGACTGAAGATTCAATTGGAAGGGTGAAGACACTTTTGCAGTTACATGCTGCCAATTTATGTGTAACAAGTACGTTCAACTTTTACTATGAATTATTGCCTATCTTTAATTGCGAACTGATTTAACCCGAATGAGGTGATATGAACAAGGACATCAGGCTGTATTTTCTCATTGTTTTCATGTTGACCGGGCATGTGATTCTTCATTCCCAGCATACTACTCAATCGAGTCTTTTCATGCATGACCGGTATGCTTTTAATCCTGCGTTTGGCGGAATGGAAAGCAGCCTGGCTGTCGGAGCACAATACCGGTCTCAATGGACGGGTCTTGAAGGCAATCCGGAAACGAGGATGCTTAATGCCAACATGCCATTTTATTTATGGCAGGGTGCTTTTGGCATTCAACTCATGAATGAAGCATTAGGTGCTGAAAAACAGACCTCTATTGCGCTTTCTTACAATTATATCTACGAGTCTTCTGTTGGATTGGTCTCTGCTGGTATCAGAGCAGGCAT
>JANMVA010000687.1:0-5508 GCA_031392195.1 Saprospiraceae bacterium
CTTGATGACATTCGAGTCGACTATGAAATTCCGGGCCTGGACAGACAATAGAAATGTTACAGGCACTTATAACATCTTCAATAACAATTCTGGAATGCAGGAATGACGACCGTGTGCAAATATGCTCTGGGCAGGATTAGGATGCGTTATACGATTTCACCTATTCGTTGCAATATTTTGAACCGCATATTCTTCATATAAAATCAACTGTTTTTCCAGTCGGTCAAAACCAAAAAATGGGGCGCGAAAGATTCATCTAATCAATCCCTCATTGACCTGATAGCAACCTATCAATGCACCCGAAATACCGCCATTTAAAATGACGACATTGCTGTCAAGCACATTATCCAGCTGAGGATAAGAAAAGGGAAGACCGTCTATTGACAAGCCAGAAAGGCAGCCCTGAATGGAGACAGGACAAAATCAGATACTCAATACGAAGTTTTCCTTGTTCAGATCGGAGGTATGATATTGCCAGTTGATCGTGATGACTTCTTCGAGCACTTTGACCAGCGTGTTGAAATCATTAGGCTTCTTGATATAGACATTAGCGCCTTTGATAAAGGTGTCTTCGATATCTTCTTCTGATGCTGATGTCGAATAGATCGCAATCGAGAGATCTTTCAGGTTGATGTCATTGCGAATTTCACGCAGGCATTCGATCCCGCCTTTCCGGGGCATGTTCAGGTCAAGGAAGACAATCTGAGGTAATTCGTTTTCGGCCATATTGAGATATTCCATCAGCTGGACCCCGTCATTGACGATTGTCAGCTTCGTCTTGACCTTGACTTCATTGATGGCATCACGGAAGATCAGTCTGTCATCTTCATCGTCGTCTGCCAGCAGAATGTGAAGTGGATTTTGATTCATACTGGTAGAGGTTATAAGATTGAATGGGTTTGTCTCATGACGGGGTAAATATAGGTCATCCGGCCTTGCGGCGCATTTTGATGATTCGTTGAAACGCAGTGGGTGTGATCCCGGTTGTCTTCTTAAATTGATTGGACAGGTGTTGCACACTGCTGTAATTGAGCTGCCATGCGATTTCTGTCAACGTCAACTCACCCGCAATCACTAATTGTTTTGCCCTTTCGATTTTCTGGAGAATGATAAAATTCTCTATCGAAGTATAAGTGACATCCGAAAAGATCTTGGAAATATGACCATAGCTATGATTCAGCTTATGTGCCAAAAAGTCGGAAAATTTCGCAGAGGGCAACCTCTCTTCTGAGTTGACCAGCTCAATGATCGTATCCTTGATTTTCTGGACAAAAATGCTGCGCTGATCATCGAGGATCTCAATGCCGTATTTTTTTAAAGCAACGTTCAGGTCTTTGTGCTGAGTATAGGTAACTGCTTTTTTGAGCTCGACTTCGCCCAACGAAGACAATTCATAAGCAATGCCTAGCTTTTCCAATTGTTCCTGTAGAATAACCTTGCAGGCGGTAACGGTATCGTACTTAATGTGCAGCTTCATGCTTTCTAAGGCGAAATAAGTTTATCAAAATACACTATTTGTAAGTCAGGGCTTCATTAAATAATCCGGGACACACGGCGTTCAATGTTATTCACAATATATTGAAAAACAAACTATTACAACCATTGTACCACCGGCGAATTCCCGCAGGAATAATTCAGCCTGACATATATTCAATTGAAGTTTCTATTACTGTTTATGAGAACCTTTGCTCATACACCGGAGGAAGATCTGAAATGAACGGTTATATTCTCTGTTATTCTAAGATTCGGTGACATCATAATGCCCTTCTGTGAGAATGGAATGATTAACACAAAAATTAAAGTCTGGTTTTAAGGGGACCTAAATTTATCGGTTTTGTTTCTAAGATAACAGCAAAAGACGGTACTTCCTTATTTATTTAATCAGGAATCCTAGTAAGTATTGCTAAAAATTTGGGAAATATGTCTTTTCGTTACCTTCATCGCATGACCAATGTCGTTTATATCGCACCCAATTTTACGGCCAATGCGGTTCGGTTTATTGAGGCCCTGACCACATTACATGACATCCGACTTGTGATCATCAGCCAGGAATCCACCACCTTGCTGCCTTCCTGGCAACAAAGCAGGATCGCGGTGTCAAGGCGTGTTCCTGACGTGTTTAACGCTGCATCGCTGATCACTGCCCTCGCTGAAATCCAAAAGCAAACGGGACCCTTTCACCGCTTCCTTGGCGCAACGGAGCAGTTACAGGTACCCCTTGCAGAGATCCGTAAAGCGCTGGGTGTGGAAGGTATGGATATAGAAACCGCCCACAACTTCCGGGACAAATCGAGGATGAAACTATTATTTGAAGAGGCCGGCATTCCCTGTGCACGTCATGGAGTCGTCACGAATGTAGCGGATGCTTTAGCTTTTACAAATCAATGTCCTTATCCCCTTGTCGTGAAACCTGTTGCAGGCGCAGGTTCCCAAACAACCTTCAGGGTCTCATCTCATGAGGAAATGCACAATGCTTTCAATGCTATCGGGGACCAGGTTTCTGAAGGCGTCATCATGGAGGAGTTTATACAAGGAGAAGAATATTCGCTCGATACCTTTTCATTAAACGGGAAAGTCCTGGGGCAAACGATCAATCATTATAAACCTACTCCGCTAGAGGTGATGACCCATCCGTGGATGCAATGGCAGGTGATACTTCGCAAAGAGGTAACAGGTAATGACTATGATGATATTCGCACTGCCGGTAAAAAAGCATTGGACAAACTAGGCATGAAGACCGGCCTGAGTCATATGGAATGGTTTAGAAGAAAAGATGGATCTATCGCTATCTCGGAAGTCGCTGCGCGTCCACCAGGCGCACAATTCACCACCTTGATTTCAAGAGCATGTGACTTCGATGTGATCAATGCATGGGTCAGGCTGATGATATTTGACAAGCCTGTAATTCCGGAAATAAAATACACCAGTGGTGCCGCTTACCTGCGCGGACAGGGGCAGGGAAGAGTTACATCCGTCGAGGGTGTTGATCGTATCCGATCCAGCTACAATGACATCATCACCGATCTCCGCATTCCCAAGCCGGGGCAGGAAAAATCAGCGAGCTATGAAGGCGAAGGTTTCATCATTCTTCGTCATCCTGATTCACGAGTAGTGGAAAATGCATTGGCTGATATCGTATCGACAGTCAAAGTGCATTTGTCCTAACTCCTGCTCGTCAGTTCGTTTTTTATTTTGTTCAAACATCACTTATGCATATCAGAGAATTTGGAATGATGCCTGATGGCACCAAGGTGACAGAATACACGCTGATCAATCAACATGGTCTGGAGATGAGTGTGATCAATTATGGATGTACGATCACATCTATTCTTGTTCCTGACAGACAAGGTCAACCTGGTGATGTTGTCCTGGGATTTGATTCGCTGGACGGATATCTTGGATCAAATCATTATGTAGGTTGTGTGATCGGCCGTTATGCAAATCGAATTGCTGCAGGAAAATTTACTTTATCCGGACGTAATTATTCTCTACAGGCCAACTTACCGCCACATCATTTACATGGAGGCCTGAATGGGTTTAATAAAAAATTATGGTCTGCTGTTCCTTTTGAAAATGAAGAAGGGGAGGGCGTTGATTTTTTTTACAAAAGTCCCGATGGAGAAGAGGGTTATCCGGGCACATTGGATGTGATGGTGAGGTATATGCTCAGTCATGAAAATGATATCATCTTTCATTACACCGCCAAAACAGATCAGCCCACTGTGATCAATTTATCTCAGCACACTTATTTTAATCTGAATGATCACGACGCCGGCATCCTGGAACATGAACTGATGTTGAGGGCAGATCAATATTTACCTGTCGATCACCAGATGATCCCAACCGGTGAATTCAAAGATGTAAACGGTTCTCCGTTTGATTTCAGAAAAATGAAACAGGTTGGAAAAGATATATCTGCTGAAGATGAGCAGATCAACATAGCCAATGGATATGACCACAACTGGGTACTTGCAAAAAAAGAAAATGAATTATCAGAGGCTGCTATCTTGTATCATCATGAAAGCGGACGCAAGATGCAAGTCTATACAACTGAGCCGGGCATTCAATTGTATACAGGAAATTTTTTAGATCAGCAGATTGGCAAAGGAAATAGCTTGAATGGCCCACATGCCGGCCTGTGCCTGGAAACGCAACATTTTCCGGATTCGCCCAATCAACCAAACTTTCCTTCGGTAGTTCTCAATCCCGGTGAACCCTTTCAATCAACAACGATCCTTCATTTTTCAGTTGACTGAAAATAGTTGTTCTACAGACTGACGATTTTTATTTCTACGCGCTGGTTGCGTCGCCGGCCTTCCACTGTTTGGTTAGTTGCGACTGGTTGACGTTTGCCATAACCTTTGTAGGAAATTTGCTCAGAGGAGATACCACGTTCATACAGATAAAGAGCAATGTTTTTTGCTCGCGCTGTTGACAGCCTGTCGCAATACTCATCTTCCGGAAGACTGTTTGTGTGTCCGCCTACTTCGATACTGACTTTGTCATTGCTATTCAAAAAATCATAGATCTCTTCCAGCACACCGTACGAAACGGGTTGAATGGTTGAGCTATCAGCTTCAAAATATAATTTATCGACCCTGATGGTCTGACCTAATGTGATCGTGGAAATATCCAGTGTCTTCAATACTTTTTCTGCTTCAACCTCAACTGTCACATTTGCGACACAACCATTTGCGTCTGTAACACGAAGCGTCTGTGTTCCTTCATTCAGTGCAACAGCGTGTGCAGTTGTCTCACCATTGCTCCATGCAAACTGGATTGGTTGAGTACCTCCTGATGCCTTACCCAGTACTTTTCCATCACGAGCAATTTTATCAGATGCATTTTCTTCATAGACGGTTGTCAGTGTGATGTCAGGAGATGCGGATACAATACCGCTCGCCAATGTAGTTTTGCCAGTAGCGTCAGTTACTGTTACCTGGTATAATCCCGGGGACAGATTTGAAATCTCTGATTCTTTTGCGCCGCCAAAGCTCCAGTTGTATTTATATGGCGCCTGGCCTCCTGTTACTTTAACTGCAACCTGCCCGGTTTTCATTCCGCTGCAGACGGGTTTTGACATTACCTGAACTGTTGCGGCCAGGTCATCAGAAACAGGAATTATTGCTGCAACAATTGCTGTCGTATCCTCGATCACGCGTGACATCCCGTTATGGCCGGCAATCCATACATTTTTTGCCGGGCCTTGTGCCAGCAGAATGTATTGGGTCTCAGAAGAATCTTCATTCATGGTGAGAATTTTTTCCTGGTAAGGATCGTACTTCACCAGGATATCAGAGGCGATGTAGATTAGTCCCTTTCCATCGGAAGAGAGTGCTCTGACGCGTCCACGAACAAGGTCTTTCCATGCGTCGATCGGATACCAGCGGTTGTAGGAATCGGCTAGCCACATGTTTTGATCTGCAGCCATCCATGCACCAAACCGTTGGGGCCAAAACAGCGGCAGCCTGCACCTAAGAACGAAGGCGAGTTTTACGCTCTCAATTT